>NZ_JBHVPD010000022.1:0-101122 GCF_042887525.1 Kitasatospora sp. NPDC057936 | reverse complement strand
CGGTGGCGGGAGATCCCCGCCACCGCCCGTTCCGTCGTGCGGGGCCCGTCAGAACGCCGCCCCGGCCGGCCGGGGCTCGCCCATGAAGTGGACGATCTCCTCGTGGTTCGTGGAGCGCACCGCGTTCAGCGCGCCGCTGCGGTAGTAGAGGTCCAGGCAGGTCGGGTCCGGGCCGAGGTCCGGCTCCTGCCCGGCCCGCATCAGGGCCAGCGCCGCCGGGACGTTGTGGCTGAACGTCACCCCGGCCCGCCGGAAGTAGCCGCGGCCCGCCACCTCCTCGACCAGCGCCTCCTGGTCCGCCACGACCGGCTGGGTCAGCAGGTCGTAGCGGAACACCTCGTCCAGGAACGCCCGGTGCTCCGCGCCGAGCCGGGGGCTCACCGCCTCGCCCCACCAGCGTTCGAGCGCCGTGCGGCCCGCCTGCTCGGTGAACAGGTAGCCGATCGCCGCCGCGTAGGCGGGGGCGCCGCCGCCGTGCGCCCGCGCGGCCGCCTCGCGCAGCGGCGCGGCCTCGGGGGCCGGGGTGGTGTCGATCCAGTCGGCCAGGCTGTCGAGGACCTCGGACTGGGTCCACCCGGCCAGCCGCCGCAGCGGCAGCCAGCAGTGCCGCAGCACGGCGTTCTCGGCCACCACCCGCGCCCAGAACAGGAACCGCTGCATCCGGGCGTTGTCCTCGAAGGTCATGGTGCGGTGCGCCAGCACGTACTCGAAGTCGTCGTGGTCACCGCGCAGCGCGACGATCCCGTGGACCTCCTTCTGCTCGGAGTACTCCGTGTTGGGAAGCAGCATGATCGGGTAGACGGCGATCCGCGAGACGTGCTCGGCGAGTTCGTCGTAGCCGCGCAGGAAGGACTCGACGGTCTCGCCCGGTGCGCCCCAGATCAGCTCGGCGTAGCAGTCCAGGCCCTCGCGCCCGAGCCACTCGACGAGCTCCCGCCAGTCGTTGACCTTCATGTTGCGCCGGCGCATCGAGTCCAGGGCGTCCGGGCTGAGCGACTGCAGGGCGAGGGTGAACGAACTGCGCAGGCCGGCCTCCTTCATCCGCCGCACGATCTCGTAGAACACCTTCGACTTGTTCTTCGCCCAGGAGGTCTCGAAGGCCCGGGGAAATCCCAGCCGGCGATTGATGGAAATGAGGTCCTCGACCAGTTCGAGGTCGATCGGCAGCATCCCGAAGTTCGCGTCGCAGGCCACCACGGTGTGCACGCCGAGTTTGCCGAAGAGTTCGAGTTCGGCGCGCAGCCGCTCGCGCGAGAAGGCCCGCACGCGCTGGCCGACGGCGCCGCCCCAGTAGCAGAAGGCGCATTTGTACGGGCAGCCCCGGTTGGTCTCGATCAGGGCGACGTCGTAACGGAAGTTCCCGGCCTCGTCGAGCAGGTCGATCGCGCCGGTCAGGAAGGGCGAGGGAATGATATCGAGGTTCTCGATCCGGGGCCGGTCCGGCGTGGTCACGACGGTGCCGTCGGGGCGCCGGAACGATATCCCGGCGATGTCGTCGAGCTCGTGCCGGGAGCGGCCGTCGCGGCGGGCCCTGACCAGCTCGGGGAAGGTCAGCTCGCCCTCGCCGTTGACGATCACGTCGACCTCCGGGTGGAGCCGGAACACCCGCTCCGCCTGGCCGCTGACGTGCGTGCCGCCGAACACCGTCCAGCCGTCGGGCTGCAGTTGGCGGTAGGTCGCGGCGAGCGCCCCGAAGGCCCGCACGTTCCAGCCCAGGACGGAGAAGCCGACGAGGTCGGGGAGCTCCTCGCGGAACAGCCGGTGGGCCATCTCCCCGTGCGTCACGCGGCCCCGGAAGTTGCAGATCTCGACCGCCGTCCCGGACCGGAGTCCGGGGTCCTCCAGAATCATCGCCTTCAGGTATCCGGAGGCCAGCGGCATGGATTCCAGCGGCATGTCCCAGACGCCCTGCTGAACGAGTGCCACCCTGAGCTGAGGACCATGCATTCAGCGCTCCAATTCTCCACGTCGAATGGTTCGGGAGAAAGTCTGACGGTCCACGGAGGAAGGGTAAAGCGGCGTTTGACCGGAACGCGGACAGCGGGCGCCGGAAATGCCTATCATGCCGTCCATGGCAAAATATCGATGGCTGGTGGAGATATCCGGGCAGGACTCCGCCGCGACGGTGCTGTACGCGTTCCCGCACGCCGGTGCGGGCGCCGCCGCGGTCAAGCCGCTGTGCCGGGGGCTGGGCGACGCCTGCCGGGCGGTGGCGGTGCGGCTGCCCGGGCGCGAGTCGCGGATGGACGAGGAGCCGTACACCGAGCTCGGCCCCCTGTGCGACGGCCTCGCCGAGCAGGTCGCCGCGCACGCCGACGGGCGCCGGGTGGTGTTCTACGGCCACTGCGGCGGCGCGGTGTTCGCCTACGAGACGGCCCGCCGGCTGCCCCCGGGACTGCTGTCGGGGCTGGTCCTCTCGGCCCAGCAGGCGCCGGACCGGATCCCCCCGGTGCACACCTGGCGGCTGCCCGACGACGAGTTCCTGGCCCAGGTGGCGCGGGACGGCTACCTGCCCGAGGCGGTCCTCGGCCAGCCCGAGCTGCGGGAGCTGGTCCTGCCCGCGCTGCGGGCCGACTACGAGGCCATCGAGCGGCACGAGTTCGCGGTCGACCCGATCGGGGCGCCGGTGCTCGCGCTGCTCGGCGAGGCGGACCACTCGGTGGCGGAGGAGGACGTGGCGGCCTGGTCGCGCTTCACCACCGGCGGGTTCCGGCTCGGCCTGCTGCCCGGCGGGCACAACCTGCTGCTGGAGGACCCGGGCGCGGTGGCGGCCGTGCTGCGGGCCGAACTCGGCTGAGGAGCGCAGGTGGTGGGCCGGTCATGCGCGCCGGGTGCCCGCTGTGCCGCCCACCACCCGCCCGCCCAGCGTGCCCGCCGCGAAGGCCTCCCACATCGGCCGTCGCCGGGGCTTGCCGCTGGACGTGCGGCGGATCAGCCCGGACGGACCGGCCACCACCACGACCTCGGCGCCGTCGAGCCCGCGCCGCAGCCGCTCGACGGCCGTCGCCACCCAGGCCCCCTCCCGGCCCTCGACCACCGCCACGGCGGTGTCGACGCCGTCGAGGGCGCCCAGCAGCACGGCCGGGCGGCGGTGCCGCAGCTCCGCGACGCCCGCCAGCACCGCCTCCAGGTCCTCGGCGAAGACGGTGCGGGCCCGCTGCTTCAGGCTGTCCCCGAGGCGGCCGAGGACGTAGAGCCGGCCCTCGTGCAGGAAGCCGCTGTCCCCGGTGCGGAGCCCGGTGGGGTCGAAGGCGGCGGCTCCGAGGTAGCCGTCGGCGATCGAGGACCCGGCGCAGACGATCTCGCCGACCCGGCCCGGCGGCAGCTCCTCGCCCCGGTGGCCGACGATGCGGATCCGGCCGTCCGGCAGCAGCGGGCTTCCGCAGCCGACGAGTTCGAGGCGTCGGTCCGGTGGGGTGCCGGCACCGGCTGGCCGGATCGGGTCCCCCGTCCGCAGCGCGCTCCGGTCCACTCGCAGGGTGGTCGGCTCCTCGGCCAGCGGCACGCCGGTGACGGCCAGGGTGGCCTCGGCGAGTCCGTAGGCCGGCAGCATCGACGCGGCGCGGAACCCGTGCGGCGCGAGCAGCTCCACGAAGCCGGACAGGATGGCCGGATCGATCCGCTCGGCACCGGTGATGACCGCCCGCCACCGCCCGAAGTCCAGCCCCGCCAGCGCCTCCGGCCGGACCCTGCGCAGCACGTGGGCCAGCCCGAACGCGGGCGCCGCCGTGAGCCGCGCGCCGTGCTCGCCGAAGCAGCGCAGCCAGGCGAGCGGCGAGCGGACGAAGTCCTCCGGGCGCAGCACCCACAGGTCGGCGCCGGTGGTGACCGGGGTGAGCAGGCAGCCGACGAGCCCCATGTCGTGGTGGAACGGCAGCCATGTGGCGGTGGGGTCGTCCGGCCCCATGCGCAGCCACTGCCGGACGGCGGCCAGGTTCGCCTCCAGGGCCCGCGCGGAGACCACGACCGCGCGGGCCGGCCCGCTGGAGCCGGAGGTGAACTGGACGAGCGCGGTCGCGGGCGTCCCCACAGGAGCAGCGTCGGCGGCGCACCCGTCGGGCCATGCGGCGGCGAGGTCGAGCACGGGGGCGGCGGTGGTGGGCGGACCGAGGCCCGCCGTTTCGGCGCCGGTCAGAATCACCGCCGGTCGCAGGACGGCGAGTCGGGCCGTCAGCCCGTCGCGGTAGGCGGCGTCGTCCTGGAAGGTCGCCGGCGGCGCGAGCGGCGCGGGTACCGCTCCGCACAGCAGCGCGCCGAAGAAGGCCGCGACGAACTCCGGCCCGGAGCCGAGCACCAGGGCCACCGCCCGGCCGGGCCGCACGCCGGCCACCCGCAGCCGCCGGGCCACCGCGTGGGCGGCGCCCGCCAGTTCGGGGTACGGGTGCCGCATCCAGGTGCCGTCCGGCCGGAGGAAGCGGATGCCGCGGTCCGGGTCCGGTGCGTCCAGCCAGTCGAGCAGCCCGCGCGCCGTCACCGGGTGCCCTGGGCGGTGCGGGGGAGGAGCTCGTCCAGGCGGCGGGCCCCGGCGAAGACGCCGAGCAGCCGGCCGGCCGCGACCGGGTCCTCCCTCGCCTGCCGCACGGCCGTGGTCAGGTGCTCGTCCGCCCCGGTCAGCGCGGCCTGGCGGCACGCGAACTCGAACATCGCGGCGGAGCCCGCGTCCCGCCGGGCCTGGTAGCGGGCGAGGGCGCGGTCCGGCGGCAGCTTCCCGGTGAGGGCGTCGTGCAGGGCGGCGGCGAGGTTCTCGGCGTCGGTGAAGGCGTCGGAGATGCCGCGGGCGGCGATCGGGTCCTTGTGGTGGCCGGCGTCGCCGGCCAGGGCCCAGCCGGGGCCGTGCGACTGGCGGTAGTAGTTGCGCAGGCCTGCGGCGCCGCGCACCGGGCCGGCGAGGCGGGCCGCGGCGATCCGTCCGGCGGCGCCGGGGAAGCCCGCGAGCGCGTCGAGGTAGCCGCGCCGCCGGTCGCGCCCCCAGGCGCGGAACGCCTCGCGGCGCAGGCTGAGCGCGACGACGGTGCGGCCCTCGTGGGTGGGCCACATGGACAGGCCGCTGCCCGGCCGGAAGTGCGCCTCGACGCCGTCCACCGCAAGCCCGGTCCAGTAGGCGTAGGCGGTCGCGGCGAGCGGGCCGCGGTCGACGAGCACCGGGGCGTCGACGGCGCGGGCGACGGTCGAGTTGCGGCCGTCGGCCCCGACCACGACCCTCGCCCGGACGGTGAA
Source organism: Kitasatospora sp. NPDC057936 (assembly GCF_042887525.1). NCBI lineage: Bacteria > Bacillati > Actinomycetota > Actinomycetes > Kitasatosporales > Streptomycetaceae > Kitasatospora > Kitasatospora sp. NPDC057936. The sequence continues at coordinate 95,905 of NZ_JBHVPD010000022.1, read as the reverse complement.
CCGGCCGCCGTCCGCGGTCCCGGCGAGCACGCCGCTGACGGGACCGCCGTCCGCCTCGCGCAGCACGTCCAGCACGGTGACGCCCTCGCGCAGTTCGGCCCCGGCCGCCCGGGCCGCGTCGGCGAGCAGCCGGTCCAGGACGGTGCGGCGCGGCGCGTAGGTGACGGCCGGGCCGGTGGCCGCGTCGTCGGAGGTCGGCGCGCCGCTCAGGGCGAGGCCGCCGAAGTCCAGGCTGATCCGCTCCAGGGGCGGGCAGCCGGTGTCGGCTAGGGCGTCCAACAGGCCCCAGCGGGCGAGCCGTTCGATCCCGGGCCGCTGCACCCAGTGGGTGGACATGGTGTCGCTGGGGAAGCGGTCGCGCTCCAGCACCAGGACCCGGTGGCCCTGCCGGGCGAGCAGCATGGCCAGCGGGGAGCCGGTGCAGCGGGCGCCGACCACGACCACGTCGACCTCGGTTCCGGGGGACGGCGGCTGCGCCGCGGCGGTGTTCAACTGACGCTCGTCCGCGCTTGAACCGGCCCGGCGGCCCGCGGTGCGTCGCCCCGCTGGAGGCTGTCGGCCAGCGACTGGAGGATCCCGGCGCAGCCGTGGCTGAGCTCGACCACCGACACCAGGCAGTGCGCGGGCAGGCGTTGGGCGATCTCCTGCTGCTCGCGGACCACCGCGTGGCAGGCGTCGAACATCCGCAGCAGCGTGCGGCCCGTCTCGTTGAAGCGCAGGGACGGGTCCTTGCGCAGCCGGTCGAACAGCCCGGCCAACTCGGCCGGGGACTTGGGCTCCTGGCGCTGCGCCGCGGGCTCGCGCGGCGGTGCGTTCCGCTCGGCGCCGCCGCCTCGGCGCCGGGCCGGCACCGGGTCCTCGCCGCGGCGCAGCCGGTCGCGCACGTCGGCCGCGGTGGCCGGGGAGATGCCGGCCTCCCTGGCTATCTGGCGCAGCGAGGCCTGGGGGTTGCTGGCGATCAGTTCGACGGCGCGTTCCCGCCCCTGGGAGCAGTCCAGCGGCCGGGAACGGCCGTCGCGGCCGATCCGGCTGGTGAGCTTGGGCAGGTGGGAGACCTGCTCCTGGCGCAGCTCGGCGACCTTCTTGGCGGACAGCCCGGCGACGGAGGCGACCATCCGGTCCGACCAGGCGGGGTGGGTGGCGAAGATCCGCCGGGCCGCCGAGCTGCGGTCGGCCAGCGAGAGCGGCAGCCCGTGCTTGATGTTGGCGGCCACCGAGAGCAGGAAGACGTCGGCCTCGCTGCCCTGGAAGAAGCGGACCTCGATCTCCTGCTGGCCGCGCAGCTCCGCGGCCCGCAGCCGGTGCATGCCGTCGACCACCCGCATCGACGGCTGGTGCACCAGGATCGGCGGGTGGGTGGCGTCGGAGGCGGCGAGCAGCCGCACGTGCTCGCCGTCCTCGCCCTCCAGTCTGGGCGAGTCGGCGTCGAGGAGCACCCGGATCGGCACGACGGTGACGGCGGACCGCTGCAGCTTGTCGTGCCGGAGCGACAGCAGCAGTGAGGTGGGATCGCCGACGTGACAGAAAGGCTGAGTCGTGCTCATCTCGACGCTACTCCCCGTGTGTGACGGAACCGTTGTCCGGGAACGCGCGCCTGGGTCGGCTCAGGCGGTAACGTTCCCGAAGTCGTTGAGGTTCAGCGGATTTTCCAATTTCTGGGGCGACCCGTGGATCGGCGCCCGCCGAGCGTCCGCATCCCGTTGTCGCCCCCCGTCAATGTTCCTGACAATGCGTGATTTAGCTGCGAACAGTCAAGGGCTCCGACGGCCCCGGGACAATTCCCGGCCCCGGGTGTGAGGCGGGCCGCGGCCGGGTAGGCAATCCTGTTCCCGGGCGCCGGGGGCGCCGGCGGCGGACGAATCAACGGAAAGCTTCGGTCAATTCCAAAGCGACGTCGGCGTGGTTCGCGCCGATCGGGTGCGCGGTGTGCTCGCGGCCGTGGGGCGCCGCCGTGGCGGCGGGCGCGCGGCCCGGTCCGTCGCGCCCGCAGCGGGCCTCAAGCGCCCTGTGGGACGTCAAGATGCCCGTGTGACAGGGCTGGTGGCGGAATCCCGCCACTGGCGTCGACCCGCCGCCGAAGCGTCGGGATCCGGTCGGGGCGGCCCGGCGCCCGTACATGGCCGGCTGCGAATGTGCGTGCGAATCCTCATGAGAATGCGCGCACGGCGGAGGGCGGCGGTGTGCAGGCCGCGCGCAGCCACGGCCGGGTGTACGTGCGGATGCGTGTGCGAATAGCGGGTGCGCGGCCACCGTCGACTTCCCCCGGAAATCCGCCTAGGGTGCGAAGCGGGTCGAACTCCGGCCGTTCCGTTCGAGTTCATCCATTGATTTCCCGCGCTATTCCACGGCGTGAATCCTCGAAATGTCCTCAGGGAGCAGCATGGTCCTGCACGTGCGGCATGTCGGTCTGGGCGTACCGGATCTCCGGAGCGCCGCGGAATTCTACGAGAATCGCTGGCAACTGGAGGTCGTCGAACGCGACGGCGACCGGATCTATTTCGGTGCGGGCTGCCCCGAGAGCCACGTGCTCCGGCTACGCGCCACCGACGAGCCGAGGGTCGACCTGATCGCGCTCGCGGCCGAGTCGGCGGCCGAGGTGGACCGCGTCGCCGCGCGGGTGGCCGCCCACCCGCGCGGCCGGCTGCTCGGCGAGCCCGGCCCGCGCCAGGACCTCGGCGGGGGCCACGCGGTGCGGTTCCTGGACTGCGACGGCCGGACGGTCGAGGTCTCCGCCGACGTGGCGGGGCGGGTGTTCACACCCGTGACCGCGAGCGAGACCCGCCCCAAGGGGATTGGCCACGTCGTGCTCAACACGCCCGATATCCAGGTGGCGCGCGAGTTCTACGAGACGGTCATGGGATTCCGGGTGACCGACTGGGTCGAGGACGTGATGTGCTTTCTGCGCACCGGCCCGGTGCACCACACCATCGCCTTCACCCGCGCCCCGCACACCTCGCTCAACCACGTGGCTTTCGAGGTCCGCGGACTCGACGAGTTCATGCGGGCCACCGGCGCGCTGATGCGCTCGGGCATTGCCCCGGTCTGGGGGCCGGGACGGCACGGCGTCGGGCAGAACACCTTCTCCTATTTCCAGGAGCCGTCCTCCGGTTTCGTACTGGAGTACACCACCGCCGCCCAGGTGATCGACGAGGAGCACGGCTGGACCCCGAAGGTCTATCCGGCCAACGCCCAGACCACCGACGTCTGGGGCACCGCCAACGCGCGCGACGAACTCGTCTCCGCGACCCTGATCGGCCGCCCCGACCCCGGCACCTGGACGCCCCCGCCGGTGTGACGGCACGCCCGTGGGGCCGGGCGCTCCTGCGGCGCCCGGCCCCACGGCGGTGCTCGCGCCCCCGTCAGCGCACGTCCAGGCCGCCGTCCGGGCGGAGCACCTCGCCCGTCATCCCGTGCGCGTCGTCCGAGGCCAGGAAGCGGTACAGCGGCGCCAGTTGCGCGGGCGTCAGCACCACGCGCAGCGGATTGAAGTCCCGGATCACCGCGCTGATCCCGTCCGGATCGCCGAACACCTCCGCGGACCCCTCCGGCCCCACCGCCGCGCGCAGCCCCGTCACCACGCCGCCCGGGGCCACCGCGTTCACCCGCACCCGGGGCGCGAGGTCCGCCGCCAGGTGCCGGACCAGCCCGACCGCGGCGTGCTTGGCCATCGCGTAGGCGACCCCCGAACCGTTGCCGCGCACCACGTACGAGGCGTCGGACAGCGTGAACACCATCGCGCCGCGCCGCTCCAGCAGAGGCTCCGCCGCCGCCCGGGCCGCCAGCAGGTAGCCCACCGCGTCCACGTCCAGCACCCGCCGCGCCAGCTCGGCCAGTTCGGCGGCCGGCCGGTCGCGCAGCCCGACCCCGCCGTCGTGGATCCCGGCGTTGCCCACCAGCACGTCCAGCCCGCCGTGCGCCTCCACCGCGGTGCGCACCGCCCGCTCGTTGTCCGCCGCGCTGCGCACGTCCCCGAGCACCAGGGCGGCCCCGTCGGGCAGCGGCTCCCGGGGCTCCTCCCGGTCCAGCACCACCACCCGGTGCCCGTGCCGCACCAGGTCCTCCACCACCGCCCGCCCGATCCCCGAGACCCCACCGGTCACCAGGGCCACCCGGACCCCACTCTGCTGTCCCACCACGGAGAACTCCCCAGGTCCGCACCGATCCGACCCGGCAACGAGTACACCGCCCCCGCACCCGCCCACCACCCCCGCCCCGAACGCCCCACCCGCGTTCAACCGCCCCCCGTCAGCACTCGAACACCCCGCCCACCCCGAGCCGTTGATCCACCCCCGGACGGCCCGCTAGCCTCGCGTGGGCCGTGTTCGTTCGCCCGGACCGCCGGCTGCTCCGGCGATCGATCGCTGACCGGCGTGGGCGGGACCGGGTCAGGTGCGCGCCCCGCGGGGGACGACGAAGTCGCGGAGGCGGGCCGAGTCCAACTCGTCCCACGCACCGGCGATTTCCAGTACCGCGAGGCCGCTGGTCGGGTACTTCTCCCGGACGCGGTCGAGGGCCTCGCCGCCCGGGTCGGCGGCGAGGCCGAGGATCAGGTCCTCCAGGGCCGGGTTGTGGCCGACGAGGAGGACGGTCGTCGCGTCGCGGGGCTGTTCCCGCAGGACCTCGACGAGGTCGTCGGCGTCCGCGGTGTACACCCGGGGGTCGACCGTCGCGGAGGGTGCACCCGGCAGCTCGGCGGCCGCCAGGTCCCACGTCTCGCGCGCCCGCCGCGCCGGCGAGCACACGACCACGTCCGGCAGCAGCCCCCGGTCGCGCAGCCATCGGCCCGCCTCGGGCGCGTCGCGCCGCCCGCGCGGGCCCAGCGGGCGCTTCTCGTCGGGCACGTCCGCCGGCCACGCGGACTTCGCGTGGCGCAGCACGATCAGCGTGCGGGGCGGCGGGGGCGTGGTCGTGTCGCTCATGCCTCCACGCTGCCACAGACCGGCCCGGCGCGACCCTCGGCTACGGGCGGATCCAGCAGCAGAGGTGCTGCTCCCGCGCGACGGCCCGCCACGCGAGCTCGTCACCGCCGGCGGCGTAGTAGCCGAAGAGAACACCCATGCGCCCGATCATGGCACCCGGCACCGACAGTGCTCTCCGCAGGCGGCTGGTCGGCCCGCGGAGAGCACCCTGTCGGTCGCTGGTCCGTCAGACCGGGAGGGACCAGTACTGGTTGGCCTGGTGGCTGCCGCAGGTCCAGAGTTCCAGTGCGGTGCCGGAGGCGGTGGCGCCGCCCGTCACGTCGAGGCAGAGGCCGGAGTCGGTGAGGGTGCCGTCCGGGGCCGGGGTCCACTGCTGGAGGGCGCTGCCGGTGCAGGTGGCGAGGACCGCCCGGCTGCCGGCCGACGGGCCGGTGGCGGTGAGGCACTTGCCGAGGGTGCGGACGGTGCCGTCGGCGGTCCTGGTCCAGCGCTGGTTGGCGTTGCCGGTGCAGTCGTAGAGGATCACCGGGGTGCCGTCCGCGGTGCCGCTGGCGGTGTCGTCCATGCACTTGGCGCCGTTGCCGGTGACCTGGCCGGTCGGGACGGCGGGGGCGCAGCCGGTGCCGGGGGTGAGCCGCCAGACGGCGGTGCCGTGGGCCGGGACGGTCTGGCTCAGGGTGGTGGAGACGGCCGAAGTCCGGCCGGTCCAGAGGTCCTTGGCCGTCGCCGTGCAGCCGGGCAGGCCGATGGTCGCCAGTGGGACGGTGAGGGTCTGCGCGCTGTTCGAGCGGTTCAGCACCGCGACCGCGCGGTCCCCGCCGGCCAGCGGCCGGGCCAGCACGTCGGCGGCGGAGGTGCTGGACACCACGCCCGCCTGCCGGCCGAGCGGGTCCTGGTCGACGGCGATCAGGTCGGTGTCGCCGAGCGCGCCCAGCCCCGCGGGGGTGAGCTGGGAGACGTCGGAGGAGAGGATCAGCGGGGCGGCCATCATCGACCAGAGGGCGACCTGGCTGCGCGCCTCGTCGTCGGTCAGGCCGCCGTCGCCGGCGATGAGGAAGTCGGGGTCGTTCCAGTTGCCGGGGGAGGCGAAGGAGCCGATCCAGCGGTTGTAGCCGTAGTTGCCGAGCACGCTGGACCAGCGGCTCGCGGCGGGGTGGGCGGCGTCGTAGGTCGCGATGTCGTAGCCCTCGCGCCAGAGCTGGCCGTCCTGGCCGACCCAGGAGAGCACGTCGTACCAGTTCCGGTCGCCCCACTCGCCGCTCTGGAAGTAGGCGGGCGCGGACTCGGAGAACACGATGTCGCGGCCGGCGGACCGGAGGGCGGCGGACTGGGCGTCGTAGGCCTGGCGGTAGGCCTGTTCCTGGGTCTGGCCGGCGGCGACCCGGAGGTTGCAGCCGTCCAGCTTGAGGTAGTCGACGCCCCACGCGGCGAAGGTGGCGGCGTCCTGCGCGAAGTGGTCGGGTTCGCCGTTCGCGCCGGTGCCGCTGCCGGGGTAGCCGCCGCAGGTGCTGGAGCCGGCGTCCTCGTAGATGCCGAACCCGAGGCCGCGGGTGTGGAGGTAGGAGCCGAGCCAGGCCATGCCGTGGGGGAACTTGGCCGGATCGGCGGTGAGGCTGCCGCTCGCGTCCCGGGCGGTGGACATCCAGCAGTCGTCCACGGTGACGGTGGTGTAGCCCTTGGCGGCGAGGCCGGTGGAGACCAGGGCGTCCGCGTTGGCGGTGACGGTCCGTTCGTCGATGCCGCACTGGTAGTGGGCCCAGTCGTTCCAGCCCATCGGCGGGGTGACGGCGAGCGCCCGGCCGGCGCCGGAGGTGGCGGTGGGGGAGGCGGTGGGGGTGGAGGTGGGGGAGGCGTGGGCGGTCGTGGCGGTCGTGGCGGTCAACGGCAGGGCGAGCAGCGCGGCTGACAGTGCGCCGGCCGCGAGTCTGCGCCGGGACGTGCGGAAGGGCCTGCGGAAGGCCGTCCGGAAGGACGTGCGTAAGGGCTGCATGGCGGACTCCTGGCGTCGGGGCTGTGGAGGAGTGCGCAACCAGTGCACTGTGCCTGCTCATTGACGTCAATAAGAGCGACAGAATTTGCAACTCTGAGCATTTGCAGTGCAAGTGGCGACAGGCCCCTGTAGGGCGGAAGTCGCCACCCGTTACAGTGGATCTTGTACGGAGCATGCGGGGAGGCGTTCCCCGAACCCACGGGGAGGGCCCTCACGATGACCGTCGCCGTCTGGGAGGCCGTACGCCGGCGCCCCGACCGCTTCCTCCGGTCCCTGTGGCCGCTGCGCGCATGGGCGTTCCTGCTGAGCGGCACGGTCCTCGGTCTCCTGCTGCTCGTCGTCCTCGCGCTGCTGCTGGCCGTGGGGCTGGGGCTGTCCGTGGTCGGGGTGGGCCTGCTGGTCCTGGCGGCCGTCCCGGTGGCGGGGATCCCGGTGGCCGCCCTTGAGCGCCGCCGGCTGCGGATCGTGGAGCCGGTGCCGCTGCCCGACCCGCACGCCTCGCTCCCCGGGGCCGGCGCGTGGCCGTGGCTGCGGACCCGGCTCAAGGAGCGCGCCACCTGGCGGGAGCTGTCCTACGCCCTGCTGCACGCCGTCGTGTTCACGGCGGCGGGCCTCGGCTTCACCGCCCTCCTCGCGTTCTCGGCGATGCTGCTGGTCACCCCCGTGATCGTGTGGGCGATCGCCCCCGACACGGTGATGCTGATCCCTGGGCGGTCGATCTCCGACCCGGTCGGCGGTCTGCCCGGCACGGCGGCGGGGCTCGTCGGCCTGGTGCTGGCCGCGTACGCGGGCGGGCTGCTCGCCGGGGCGCAGGTCAAGGCGGCCCAACTCCTCCTCTCCGCGCGGGAGGAGGACCTCGGCAGGCGGATCATCGAGCTGACCCGCTCCCGGGCCCGGCTGGTCGACGCGTTCGAGGCCGAGCGGCGGCGCATCGAGCGCGATCTGCACGACGGCGCCCAGCAGCAGCTCGTCGCCCTGACCATGACCCTGGGACTGGCCGAACTGGAGCTGCGCGGGCAGGAGTCGGCCGCGCTGCCGCTGATCGCCCGGGCCCGCGGGGAGGCCCGCCAGGCGCTGGAGCAGCTGCGCAGCCTGGTCCGTGACATCCACCCGCAGGTGCTGACCGACCACGGCCTGGCGGCGGCCGTGGAGGAACTCGCCCTGCGCAACCCCGTTCCTGTCACGGTCGACATCGACCTGCCGCGCCGGCTGCCCGCCCCGGTGGAGAGCACGGCGTACTTCACCGTCACCGAGGCCCTGGCCAACGCGGCCAAGCACAGCGGCGCCGCGGCGGTCACCGTCCGCGGCCGCCTGGTGGGCGACCGGCTCGTCCTGGAGGTCGGCGACGACGGACGCGGCGGCGCCGACCCGTCCGCCGGGTCCGGGCTGCAAGGCCTGGCCGACCGGGTGGCGATCCTGAAGGGGAGGCTCATCGTGACCAGTCCCGTCGGCGGACCGACCCGGCTGCGGGTGGAGGTGCCGTGCTCCGCGTAGTGCTCGCCGAGGACGCCGTCCTGCTCCGGGCCGGGCTGGTGGAGGTGCTCACCCGGGTGGGCCACGAGGTGGTGGCCGCCGTCGGCGACGCCGCCGAGCTGGCGCGCGCGGTGGACGCGGACCGTCCCGACGTCGTCCTCACCGACGTCCGGATGCCGCCGGACTTCCGCGACGAGGGGCTGCGCGCCGCGCTGGAGCTGCGCGCCAGGCACCCCGGCCTGCCGGTGCTGGTGCTCTCCCAGTACGTGGCGACCGCCTACGCCAAGCAGCTGTTCACCGGCCCGGCGGCGGACGGGGGCGGCTTCGGCTACCTGCTCAAGGACCGGGTCGGGGAGGTCGCCGAGTTCCTCGACGCGCTGGACCGCGTCGCCGGCGGGCAGACCGTCGTCGACCCGGAGGTGATCCGGGTGCTGCTGAAGGCCTCCGACGGGCCGCTGCAGCGGCTGACACCGCGCGAGCGCGAGGTGCTCGGGCTGATGGCGGAGGGCCTCAACAACCAGGCCGTGGCCCGGCGGCTGACGGTCACCGAGGCGTCCGTGGTCAAGCACGCGAGCAACATCTTCATGAAGCTCGACCTCGACCCGAGCGAGGGGAACCGGCGGGTGCTCGCCGTCCTTGCCTACCTGCGAGGACACGGCCAGTGACGGTGATCGGCAGGTCCGGGTCCAGCAAGCGGCTCAGCCGCTGCGCCGAGCCCTCCCAGGTCCAGTGCCGGGCCACCCACTCGCGGCCCGCTGCGCCGCGTCGCTCCCGCTCCTCCGGCGAGGTCAGCGTCTCGGCGAGGGCGGCGGCGACGGCGGCCGGGGAGCGGCCGTCGACCACCCGGCCGGTGACGCCGTCCAGGACCGTGTCCGGGGCGCCGCCGGAGTCGCCGACGACGACCGGCAGCCCGGCGGCGGACGCCTCCAGGAAGACGATGCCCAGGCCCTCCGCCTCCAGCCCGGCCCTCCGGGTGCGGCAGGGCATGGCGAACACGTCGGCGGCGGCGTAGTAGCCGGCGGTCGTGACGTGGTCGAGCCCGCCGGTGAACACCACCCTCCCCGGCGCGCACCGTGCGGCGAGCCGGCGCAGCCGGGCCGCGTCCGGCCCCTGGCCGACGATCACGAGGACCGCGTCCGGCACCCGCCGCAGGATCGCGGGCATCGCCCTGATCAGCACGTCCTGCCCCTTGCGGGGCACCAGCCGCGCGACGCACAGGATCACGCTGCGGCCCGCGAGCCGGTGCCGCGCGCGTATCCGCTCGGCGCCCTTGTCGTCCGGGTGGGCGGGCCGGAAGGCCTCGGCGTCGACGCCCGGGACGAGCCGCTCCAGGCGGGCGTGCGGGCCGAGGGCGGGGGCGATGCGGCTGCGGGTGTACTCGCCGAGGTAGGTCACGACGTCGACGTGGTCACCGACGTGGCGCAGCAGGCGCCGCGCCCCCGGTGTGCGGGCCCACCAGATCTCGTGGCCGTGCGTGGTGGCCACCGTCCGGCGGATGCCGCCGCGCCGCAGGTCGCGGGCCATGGCGGCGAGCGGGGCGGCGGCCCCGAACCACACCCGGTCCGCGCCGTGCTCCCGGGCGATGGCCAGGGCCCGTCGGGTGACGCGCGGGGTGGGCAGCAGCATGCGCGAGGGGTCCCGTACGACGGGGAAGGGCAGCGTGGCGTCGTACCGGTCCGCGCCGGGTTCGCGCGAGGTGTACACCACCACGTCGTGGCCGGGCATCCGCATCGCCATCGCGTGGACGAAGGTCTCGATGCCGCCCTGGCGGGGCGGGAAGTCGTTGGTGACGATCAGGGTGGTCATGCGGGGACGTCCTTGAGTGCGGCGGGGAGTACCCGCGTGCCGGAGACGAGGGCGGGCGCGGAGAGCGGGCGGGTGGCCGCGGCGGCCCGCGCCCAGCAGGCGAGCAGCACCGGCAGGGCGAGGTAGCCGAAACGCCCGGCGGGGGCGAGCAGGAACGCGGCGGAGAGCCCGAGGGCGAGCCGGTCGGCCGCGCCCACCAGGTGGCCGGGCGGCCGCAGCACGAGCGAGACACCGATCGCGAGTCCGGCGGCCAGCAGCAGGCCGCCGGCCGCGTACCACCCGGCCGGCCCCAGGTCGGCGAGCAGCCGCCCGGGGAGCGGACTGCTCGCCGGGGTCGCGAACTCCCCGCGGCCCGTGGGGAAGGCGAAGACCTGCTCGGCCATGGCCCGTGGGGAGAGCAGGACTCCGGGCAGGACGGCCACGGCCGTTCCGGCCAGCGTGGTGACGGCGCCGCGGACGGCGGCCCGCAGCCCGGCCCGGTGGGCGAGCAGCGCGAACACGACGCAAACGGCGGGCCAGGCCGTCCACTTCAGCGAGCACGCGGCGGCCAGGGCCAGCCCGGCCGCGACCGGGCGATTCCGGGACGCGAACGCGAGGGCCAGGCACAGCAGTCCGGCGAGGGGCAGGTCCACACCGCTGACGGCGAGGGGCAGGGCGATCACCGGGGAGGCGACGAGGGCCCCGAGGACGGTCCGCGGCGCACCGCCCGTCGCCGGTGTGACGGCCCGGGACGCACCGCCCGCCCCCGGTGTGACGACCCGTCCGCCTGCCCACAGGCAGCCGAGCAGCACCGCCGCGCACCACGGCCGGGCGTCGCCGAGCACGCGGGCGACCGGCCCGTCGCCGCCGAGGACCGCCCTCGGGAGCCCCAGCAGGGCCATGCCGGGCAGGTACGGGGTCACCTCCACGACCGAGCGCGGATCGTCGAGGTACGGCGTCGCGTGCTCCACCAGGAGCCGCCCGGAACGTTCGATCACCTCGACCTCGCTCTGCGCCGCGCCGGTCGCCAGCAGGTACAGCAGTGGCGCGACCACGGCCCCGGCCAGCGCTACACCCACCGCGACGGCACGGGTCCGGTCCCGGTCCGGTCCGGTGGAGACGGCGGCCGCCACGAGGTAGCCGGCCGCGGCGAACGCGCCCCAGACCCGGTGGGTGTCCAGGGCGGAGACGGCGGCGACGGCCGCCGCCCACCCGGCGGCGGCGAGCCAGCCGACCGTCCACAACAGCCGTCGGTTCCACCGGAGATGGGGTTTGACCTGGGGAATCAGCACCCGTCCATTCCACCGAGCCGGAGCCCGGCGGTCATGACGGCCAGGTGGAGACCTGACGGTCGGGTTTTCCCTACCGCATGTCCCTACCGCACGTCCCTGCCGGGGGCCGCGGCTCCAGCCCTCCGGACCGGCATCCCCAAAACCCTGTGTGCACGTCAACACGCTCCGTACACTGGGCCGTTGCCGAGGAGCCTCGGCCGTGTACCAGCGGAGGTGACGTGTGGTTGGCGGGCAGGCGGTGCCGGACCCGGACGAGGCGTACGACCTCGCGGACTTCATCGACGCCCTCGGGCGGCTGCGGTCGTGGGCGGGCGCGCCGTCGTACCGGGAGCTGGCGAGGTCGGTGGGCCGGCTGCTGCCCGTGCCGCAGCCGGTGGCCGCGTCCACGGTGGTCGACGTCTTCCGGCCGAAGCGCCGCCGCCTGGACTTCGACCTGGTGGTCGCGATCGTCCGCGCGCTCGGCCTGCCGGACGACGAGGCCGACCGGTGGCGCCGCGCGTGCGTGCGCGTGCACGGGGAGGCCGGGGCGGGCGGGCCGGACGCGGTCCTGCGCCACCTGCCCGCGGACCTCGCGACGTTCACCGGCCGCGCCCGCGAGGTGAACGCGCTCATCGCGGCCGTGCCGGACACCCCCGGGGGCGCCCCGACGGTCGTCATCTCGGCGATCGAGGGCATGGGCGGCGTCGGCAAGACCACGCTGGCCGTGCACGTCGCCCGCCGCCTCGTCGCCGCCGGGCGGTACGCCGGGATCCAGCTGTACGCGAACCTGCGCGGCTTCGACCCCGACCACCCGCCCGCGGAGCCGGCCGAGCTCCTGGGCGGCTTCCTGCGCCGGCTGGGCGTCCCCCCGAAGCAGGTGCCGGACGGCCTCGACGAGCGCGCGGCGATGTACCGCGACCGGATGTCCGACCGGGACGCCCTGGTGCTGCTCGACAACGCGGCCGACGAGAAGCAGGTGCGGGCCCTGATCCCGGCGAGCCCCAGGTGCCTGGTCCTGGTCACCAGCCGGCGCAGCCTCACCGCGCTCGACGGCGCCGCGCTCTTCCCGCTCGACGTGTACAGCCGTGACGAGGGGACGGCCCTGCTGGCGCGGATCACCGGCGCCGGACGCGTCGCCGCCGAGCCCGCGGCCGCCGGGGAGGTCGTCGAGCTGTGTGGATACCTGCCGCTCGCCGTCGCCCTGGCCGCCGGACGCCTGCGCTCACGGCCCGCCTGGAGCCTGGCCGACCTGGCGGACGCGCTGCGCGGGCAGGCCCCGGACGCGATCGGGTCGGGCAGCAGGACGCTGCGGCCCGTCTTCGACCTCTCCTACCGCGGACTGCCGGGCCAGGCGCAGCGCGTGCTGCGCCTGCTGGGCCGCCACCCCGGCGTCGACTACACCGTCCCGGCCGTCGCGGCCATGGCGGACCTCCCGGAGCCGGACGCGGAGGCGCTGCTGGAACTGCTCCAGGACGAGCACCTGCTCCAGCAGAAGACCTACGGCCGGTACGAACTGCACGACCTGCTGCGCAGCTACGCGGCCGAGGCCGCGGCCCGGGAGCCGGGCGCCGACGGCGACGCGGCGGTGGAACGCCTCGGCCGGTGGTTCCTGCACTCCGCGTACAACGCGGCCAAGGCCGTCGACACCCCCGACCTCCCGTTCCCCACCAGGCCCAGCGAGCACGGCCCGGCGACGTTCGACTCCTACGACGAGGCGCTGGCCTGGTTCGACCGCGAGTGGCACAACCTGACCGCCGTCCAGCTCGCGGCCCGGGACCTCGGGCTCCACGACACCGTCTGGCAGCTGGCCGTCGCGCGGAAGTTCGTCGCCGCGCTGCGCAACCACCTGCCGGACTCCGCCGCCGGGCACGAGCTCGCGGTGGAGGCCGCCAGGGCGCTCGGCGACCGGGCGGTGGAGGCCCGCGTCACCGGCGGGCTGGGCCTGGCGTACCGGATGCTGGGGCGGCTGGAGGACGCGGAGCGGTGCTACGGCGCGGCGAGCGCGATCCTGCGGGAACTCGGCGACTGGGTGCGGATGGGACCGCTCCTGCTCAACATCGCGGGCGTGCACCAGTTCCGCGAGGACTACCCGAAGGCCCTGGCGGTGTACGAGGAATCGCTGGAGGTGTTCGAGAAGTCCGGGGCGATCGGGGGCCGCGCGACCGCCCGGCTGAGCCTCGGCACCGTCCACCAGACGCTGGGCGACCTCGACGAGGCCGAGCGCTACTTCCTCCTCGCGCTGGAGGACAACCGGACGGTGGCCGCAGCCGTCCAGGCCGACAGCACCAAGGTCGGCAACCGGCGCGGCCTGGCCATCCTGCTCGGCCACCTGGCCACGGTGCACGCGGCCCGGGGCGAGGCCGCGCGGGCGGTCGGCGGCTACCGGGAGCAGATCGAGCTCCTGCGCTTCCTCGGCGACAAGCAGCTCCTCGCCGAAGCCGTGCGCTCATTGGGCGAGGCGCAGCTCGCGGCCGGCGACGGGACGGCGGCGCGGGAGGCGTGGACCGAGGCGCTGGCCCTCTTCGAGGACCTCGGCGACGGCGAGCAGGCCGCGGCGGTCCGGGAGCGGCTCGGGGGCGGCTGAACCCCGGGCCGGGGCGCGGAGGGCCTCCGCGCCCCGGCCGCGCGCCGGCCCGCCCTGCCGCCGGGTACGCGGCTCACGTACGCGGCCCGGGTGGTCAGGCCGGGTGGTGGTCGGGGACGGCGTTCAGCTCGATGCCGTGTTCGAGCAGGGCCTTCATCGCGCACAGGGCGGTGGTGAAACCGCCGACGGTGTCGTTCACCCAGCGGACGGTGTCGTCCCCCGAGCCCCGGAAGCCGGTCTCGGTGGCCTCGACGAAGGTGGCCTGCGCCGTGCGCGGGGTGAACCTCAGCTCGACCGTGGTCGGCTGCTCGTAGTTGCCCCACTCGAACCGGATCAGACGTCCCTCCCGCACCTCCTGGACGCGGACGTCGGCCGATGCCCCGTAGGTCTCCCACTCCCAGCGCACCTCGGCTCCCGCGACCATCGGCCCGCTGCTCTTGCTGAACCAGAACCGGGACGTGACGGCCGGATCGGCGAAGGCCTGGAACGCCTCCGTCGCGGGCTTGCGCACCACCATGCACGCGTACGCGGCAGGGGCGTGGGTGAGCTGTCGGTTCTCCGTGGACATGATCATGCTCCTCTCCGGGGTCGCGTCGGGTGGACGTGACCCGTCAGGGCTCGTTTAGGGCGTTTCCTGTTCCGCCGCTTCGGCGAGGTGTTTGATGTGCGCCAGCCGCCGGTCCCAGTCGGCGGCGAGCGAGGCCATCCACCGCGCCGTCGCGTCGAGCGCCGCGGGCCGCACCGTGTAGCGCACCTCGCGCCCGACGCGGCCACCGGTCACCAGCCCGGCGGCGTCCAGGACGGCGAGGTGTTTGACCACGGCCTGGCGCGAGACGGGAAGGTGCCGGGCGAGCGTCGTCGCGGTGGCCTGGCCCTGCGCGGCGAGCAGTTCGAGCAGCCGGCGCCGCGTCGGGTCGGCGAGGGCCGCGAGGACGGTGTCGACCGCCTCTGCGGCGCCGGCGATGCCGGCGGGTTCGTCGGTCACGCGGAGGGCTGTTCGGGTGACTGTTCGGACGGCTGTTCGGACGGCTGGGCGGATGGCTGTTCGGCGCGCGTCCTGAGCGCGTCGAGCTCCTGGCGCCAGCCGCCGGTGTTGTCCTCGACCGCCTTGCCGCGCAGTGCCTCGGACCCGACCAGTTTCGCGAACCCGCTCTCGACCACGCGCAGCCGCGTCTTGCCGCCCTCCGGCGTCAGCGTGAACTCCACGAGGGTGCTGTTGTCCTCGCGCAGTTCTTCTCCGGGGAACGCGCTGGCCCAGCGGTAGGCCAGGTAGGTCGGCGGTTCGACCTTCTCCACCCGCACCGCGAAGTCGCCGTACTCCGGGTTCCTCGCCACCACTTCCTCGCCTTCCCTGGCCGCGGTGCCGGGCAGGCTCGCCTTGTCGGCCACCCAGAAACCGGGCTCGGCCACCAGCGACCAGACCCGCTCAAGGGAGGCTTCGATCAGGGTTTCGCGTTCGATCCGGTCCTCGCTCATGAGGGGGCTCCCGTTCATCGGCGGCATTGGACGCAACTCCAGAGTTGCATGCCGCCCCCCTGGGTGCAACCTGAGAGTTGCGGCTCGGTGGGGTCCGGGCCCGCCGGGCCACGGGAGGAGTCGCCCGGTCGGTCGGGACCTCAGCGCCCCCGGCCGGCGAGGACGCGGAACGTGCGCGCGTGCGGCGGCAGCGGGCGGCCGCGCCGCCACGTGAGGCCGACGGAGCGGTAGGCGTCGGCGGCGGTGAGCGGGACCGCTTCGACCCCCGGGTGGCCGGTCGCGGCCCGGGCCGGGACGAGGGCCGTCCCCTGACCGGCGGCGACCAGGTCCAGGATTCCGGCGACGGTGTCCGTCTCCGCCGCGACGGGCGCTGTCAGGCCGGACCGGTGGAAGACGGCGCAGGTGACCTCGCGCAGCCCGACGTCCTGGCGCATGATCACGAAGCGCCCGTCGGTCAGCTCGGACAGGCCCACCCCGGTGCGTCCGGCCAGCGGGTGCCCGGGCGGGACGGCGAGCACCAGCCGCTCCTCGGCGAGCGGCAGCCAGCCGTACCCGGGCAGGGACGGCTGCGGACTCGTGACCGCGAGGTCGACCGCGCCGCCGGCCAGCAGGTCGAGCACGCCGGCCGCCGAGCCCTCGCGCACGTCGACGGCGTGGCCGGGCGCGTGCTTCCGGTAGGCCGTGAGGAGCTCCGGCAGCAGCCAGGCGCCCAACGAGTGCGCACAGGCCAGGCGCAGCGGTTCGGCCGGCGCCGGGAGCAGCGCCGAGATCCGGTCCTGTGCCGACTCCAGCTCGTCGAGCGCGCGCTGGGCGTGCCGCCGGTACACCCGGCCCGCCTGGTTGAGCCGCAGCCGGTTGCGGTCGCGGTCGAACAGGGGCGTGCCGAGGCGCCGTTCGAGCCGGACGATCGCGCGGGAGAGCGTCGGCTGGGTGGTGCCGACGAGCGCGGCCGCATCGGTGACGTGCTCGGTCTCGGCGACGGCCAGGAACCAGCGCAGCTCTTCCGCGATCATCCCGCCATTATGCGCGCGGCGCATGGTCCGCCGTCGCGGACGGCATTTCCGTTCCCCGCGGCCCTCGGCGAGGCTCGCCACCAACAGCCCGCCCCGCGACGGAGGTTCACCACCATGTCCGACCCGACCGCCCTCGGCGCCGACCAGCGCCTCGCCCTCGCCGACCGCTTCCGCCTCGGCCTCACCACGGCCGACTGGGACCTGATCCGCTCGCTGCTCACCGACGACGTCGTGTGGACGCTGCCCGGCGACAACACCGTCTCCGGCACCGTCCGCGGCGCCGCCGCCGTGATCGAGCGGATCCGGCTGATCGCCTCGTACGGCGTGCACTTCGACTTCCGGCACACCCTGCTCAGCCGCGACAACCTCGCCCTGTCCCTGCACAACACCGCCGAGCGCGACGGGCGAGTGCTCGACGAGCACCTGGCCACGGTGTGCTTCCTGCGCGGGGAGCGGATCGGCGCGATCGAGACCTACGTCTCGGACGTGCCGGGCATGAACGCGTTCTTCGTCTGACGGCGCTCTTCGCGACTCCGCACGTCGCCTGGGCAGGACGCACGTCGTGGCGGCCCGGCTCCCGTCGATACACCGGAGCGCCGCGGCACCTGCGGCTGCGCGTGCCCGTCCCGGACCGCCTCGACGCCCTGCCCGCCGCCGGGGCGGCCGCCCTCAAGGCGTACGCGAGTGGCCGCAGCGCCATGACGGAGCAGTACGACCAGGTGAACCGGCACTGGGCGGACAACTCGGCGGTGCTGCACCGGCTCTGGTCCCGGGCCCCCTCAGCCCGTCGGCTGCCAGGTGCGCGCCCACACGGCCGCCGCGGCGACGGAGACGGCGGCGATCGCGTAGAGGACGGCGTGCAGGCCGCCGGTAGAGGGGTGGGCGGTCGTGATCAGGCTGCCGAAGGCGGCGACGCCGAGGGCGGATCCGGATTGGCGGGCGGTGTTGAGCGCGGCCGCGGCGATGCCCGTGCGGGCCTTGTCGACGGTGCCGAGGGCGGGGGCGGTGGCGGCCGGGGAGATGAAGCCGCCGGCCAGCCCGATCGCCACCATCGGTGCCGCCGCGTGCCAGTAGGGCGAGGTGGGGGAGGCAGCGAGCAGGGTCAGTGCCCCGGCCGCGTAGGCACCGAAGGCCGCGCACATGGACCAGCGCGGGCCGAGCAGCCGCGCCACCCGGGCGGAGCCGAAGCCTCCGACCGCGACGGTCGCGGTGAGCGGCAGCAGCGCCAGCCCGGCCCGGAGGGGCGAATAGCCGCGCACCTGCTGGAAGTAGAGGCCGCAGACGAACAGCAGGCCGTAGAAGACCAGCGCCGAGGCCGCGGAGACGACGGCCGAGCCCGCGAAGACGCGGCTGCGGAACAGCGACAGCGGGAGCATCGGGTGCGGGCTGCGGACCTCCGCGACGACGAACGCCACGGCTGCTGCGGCGGACACCGCCAGGACGGCCAGGACCGCCACCGCGCTCCAGTCCCGCCCCTGGATGAGGGCGGCGATCGGCAGACCGAGCGTGACGGCGGCGGCCACCTGCCCGGCCACGTCCAGGCGTTGTGGCACGGGCTCTACGGCCCTCCCCGTGACGCTCCGCGCCAGCCACACCCCGGCGAGGCCGATCGGCAGGTTGACGAAGAAGACGCTGCGCCAGCCGAGCCAGGAGATCAGGCCGCCGCCGACCAGCGGCCCCGCGGCCATCGCGACGGCGCCGAGCGACATCCAGACCCCGATCGCCCGGGCCCGCGGTCCGGGCTCCGGATGGGCCTGGTCGATCAGCTTGAGCGCGGCCGGGACGAGGACGGCCGCGCCCGCGCCCTGCACCGCCCGTCCGGCGGCCAGCGCGGGGAAGGCGGCCGCCAGGCCGCAGCCGGCGGACGCGGCGGTGAACAGCAACAGGCCCGCCACGTAGGCCTGTTGGGCACCCCAACGGTCTGCGAGAGTGCCGCCGGTCAGGAGCAGGGCGGCGAAGGCGAGCGTGTAGGCGTTCACCACCCACTGCAACCCGTCGACGCCGACGCCGAGACTGCCGGAGACGCCCGGCAGCGCGACGTTCACGATCGACGCGTCCAGCAGGACGACGACGTAGGCGGCTCCCGTCGCGGCGAGCACGCGTCGCCGTACGCGGACGGGCGTCGGGGGAGCGAGCGGCACGGCCAGGACTCTCTGATTCATGCCCCGACGATCGCAGCGAACCGCTTCCACGCCCGTGGAAGCGTGCCGGGGGCACAATGACCGCATGACCTCCCCCGCGCGCACCGGCGAACCCGACATCGCCCGCGTGGCGGGCCTGTTCGCCAACGGCACCCGCGCCCGCATCCTGATGGCGCTCGCCGGCGGCCGCAGCCTGCCCGCGGGCGCGCTGGCGGAGCACGCGGGCGTCACGGCCCAGGCCGCCAGCGCCCAGCTCAACCGGCTCACCGCGGCCGGGCTGATCACCGTCCGCCAGGCGGGGCGCCACCGCTACTACGAGCTCGCCGACCGCCGGATCGCCGAACTCATGGAGGGCCTGGCCGCCCTCGCCCCGGCCCAGCCCGTGGCCCGCACGCTCCGCGCCGGCAACCGCGCCGAGGCGCTGCGGCGGGCACGCGTGTGCTTCGACCACGCCGCCGGGCGGTTCGGCGTCGCCGTCACCGAGGCACTACTGGACAGCGGCGCACTCGTCCCCGCGGGCGGGCCGCAGGACGGGCCCGCGGACGCGGAACACCCGTACCGGCTCGGGCCGGCCGCCGTACCGGTGCTGACCGGCCTCGGGGTGCCGGAGAGCCACCTCGCCGACGACCGGCGCCGTCCGCTGCTGCGCTTCTGCGTGGACTGGACCGAGCAGCGGCACCACCTGGCCGGCCGCCTCGGCGCCGACCTCCTGGACGCCTTCACCACCGCCGGCTGGATCACCCTGGCCGCCAACACCCGCGCCCTGCGCCTGACCCCGGCCGGGGAGGAGGCGCTGGCGAGCCGGCTGTTCGACGGCCGTCAGCCGCGTTGAGCGTGCCCGAGGTCCGCGATCCCCATGGCCCAGGCGCAGAAGGCGGCTCGTTCGGCGGGTGGGATGCGCAGGTGCCCGGGAGTCCGGTCGGCGGCGGCGGCGTCCAGGAGGTCGGCGAGGCCGAGGTGGTACCAGTCCTGGTGGAGGCCGTTGTAGGCGTGCATGAGCGGGGCGACCTCGTGCCTGATGCCGGCCACCTCGCCCTCGCCCAGGCCGACCAGGCTCAGACGTGCCTGAGTGGCCGCCCGGGCCCCGGGGGTGAACCCCGTATCGAGGAAGTACTCGAGGAGGTCGCCCCAGACGTCGGGCCTGACACGTAGGGGAACCCCGTTGGCGGCGCAGAAGCGCTCCAACTCCCCACGCTGCACGGCCGAGACGAAGACCGTGTCCCCGGAGAGCGTCCGGATCTCCGGCGGGACGGCCGTCGGATCGGCGTCCCGCAAGGCCGTCGCGGGGATGGCACCCCTGGGAGCGGTGCCGGCAGGCGCGAAAACGGACTCCTGGAGCCGGACGTGGTCACCGGCGAGAACGACGTAGAGGCTCACGCTTCCCATCCTGGCCCATGGGAGGGCGACGGAGCGTCGGTCCAGGACTGCGAACTCTGCACCACCGACGCCGACGGGCCGCCCGCCCGCCACTGATCCCGCCCGAGCAGCTCGTCCAGCCCCAGATCCTTGTGCACCTCGTCCGCCTCGACCTGGAGTTCGTCCTGCTGCTGCACCAGTCGATTCGGCTCCATCTCTCCATCATCCCAATCCTTCGGCCGAGTTGGGTCAGCGCTCCCCGCATGCACCGGTGCGCGCCGTGGTACGGCTTACGGAGTGACGGGTGCAGGTGGTGGGCCGGCCGCTGCCGCGTCCGACCGGCTGCTACGTCGATGACGACCAACGAGGAAGTGAACCCGATGCCAGCCCAGGGGCCGTTCAGCTACGAAATCCCCGACATCCCCTGCCCGTTCCCCTGCCGGAGCCATCCCGACGCCGACCGCGCCCGCGAGCATCTCGCGGCATGGACCGAGCAGCACGGCCTGCTGCGCAGTGAAGGCGCCGCAGCCTACTTCCACGCGGCGCGGTACTGGCTTTTCAGCGCCTACGCCTACCCGGAGGCCGCCGAGCTGACCATCGGTACGGAGTGGATGGCCTGGGAGTACCTCTTCGACGACCAGTTCGACGAGAACGCGCTCGACGGGCAAGCGCCTGTGGCGAGGCAGGCCGTGGCGGAAGTCCTGGCGCACTTCGCGCCGCACACCGACCACGGTCCGCCGTCCGGGGGCAGCCGGCTCGGCCTGGCCGCCGCCGCATTCTGGCGGCGGGTCGTCCCGCTCACGTCCCCCTCGTGGCAGCGCCGGTTCGTCGTCGACGTGTCCGACTTTCTGAACGCCTACCTGACCGGCCACGCCAGCCGGCGAACGGACGCGCCGCCACCGGACCGCGACACGTTCGTCCGGCTGCGCCGTGACATCGGAGGAGTGCTGCCCTGCCTCGACGTCATCGAGCCGGCCCACCCCCTCGTCCTGCCGGACGCCCTCACGGCGACACCCGCGTTCCGGGCGCTCCGCGACAGCGCCAACGACGTCATCTGCTGGACGAACGACATCGTCTCACTGGACAAGGAGCTGGCCCGCGGCGAGTCCCTCAACCTCGTCGCCGTGCTGCGGCACGAAGGGGCCGGCACCTGGAGCGAAGCCGCCCGCCGGGCCGTTGCGCTGACCGCTCGGCGCACCGACGACGTCGAACAGGCCTGCCGCGCGCTCGTCGCCGTCGCCGAACAGGCCGGTGGGACGCGGGAAGGAGCGGAACGCTACTGCCGGGCCGTGCGGGACTGGATCGCCGGCTCGCACCAGTGGCACCAGGCCAACCGCCGCTTCCTCGACGTCGACCGCGACACGCCGCCCGGAGTCCGTACCGACCGGGTGGACGAGCTCCTCACCCCGCCGCACGGCGCATGAGCGCGGACCAAGCGGTGCCGTGGCTCGCGCCGGGCGGGAGTGGGCACGGCCTCCCGTGGAGCGTGCTGAGCCACCGGGTGGTCCCGGGCATGACCGCGGCTTGAGCGGGTAGCACGGCCTTCGACACGTGCGAGCACGAAGGAGACGACCCCATGGCCGAACCGGGAGCCGCGGGCCGGCGCCGCGCGCACGAGGTCGTGTCCGCCGCGCTCGGCCGGGCCGCCGCCGTCGGGCACCTCAACGCGTTCGTCACCCTGGACGCCGGGAAGGCGCTCGCGGAGGCGGCCCGCCATGACGCGCACGGGAGCCGGGAGCCCGGGTGCCTGGTCGTCAAGGACAACATCCACGTCGCCGGCCTGCCCAACACCGCGGGCACACCCGCGCTCGCCGGCTTCGTCCCCGGAGCCGACGCGCCCGTCGTCGCGGCGCTGCGTGCTGCGGGGGCGATCGTCCTGGGCAAGACGAACATGCACGAGCTCTCCCTGGGGGCCACCTCGTGCAACCACACCTTCGGCGCCGTCGGCAACGCCACCGACCCGGCCCTGTTCGCGGGCGGCAGCAGCGGCGGGACGGCGGCCGCGGTGGCCGCGGGGGTCGCCGAGGCCGGGCTCGGCACGGACACCGGCGGTTCCGTCACCATCCCGGCGGCGCTCAACGGCATCTACGGCCTGCGCCCCAGTGCCGGGCGCTACCCCTTGGCGGGTGTCACGCCGCTGTCCACTACCCGGGACACCCCCGGGCTGCTGGCCCGCAGCCTGGACCGGCTCATCGCGCTGGACACCCTCGTCACCGGGGAGAGCGGAATCCCGCGGGACCCGGGCCGCCCGCTCCGGTTCGGCCTGCCGCGGCACGTGTTCACCGAGGACCTGGAGGGCCCGGTCCGCAGCGCCTGGGAGGCGGCCGTCGACCGCCTGGCGGCGGCGGGGGTGGAGTGGGTCCCGGTGGACACGGCACACCTGGTCGCGTACGACTCCCGGGTCGGGTTCCCGCTCGTCTTCGGCGAGTTCGGCGCCGCGCTCGGCCGCTACCTCGACGGGCACCGCACCGGGCTCACACCCGCCGACGTGCTCGACGCGGTCGCCGACCCGGTCATCGCGGAGACGCTCAAGGCCACCGCACTGCCCACCGCCCCCGGGTACCCGGGCCCCGCCGTCCTGCGCGGCGCGCTTGCGGAGCGGCAGGCGATGCAGGCCGCGTACGACGAACTCGTCACCGCCCACGGCCTGGACGCGCTCCTGAGCCCGACCGTACCGGTGTGCGCCCGGCCGCTGCACCGGTACGAGGAGTCCCTGCCCCTCAACGGCCGTGACGTGCCGACGTTCCCCACCCTGATCCGCAACACCTCGCCGGCGGCCACCGCGGGCCTGCCCTCACTGACGGTCCCGCTCCCGGTCACCGGCTCCGCCCCCGTCGGCGTCCAGCTCATCGGGCGGCGGACGGCCGACCGGGACCTGCTCGCGGTGGCGGCGCGGATCGACGGTCTCCTGCGGCCCGAGGCGGCGGACCCGGTGACCGGGCACGATCCGACCGGTCGTCACGGGGAGGCCCGATGAAGGCCAACTCAGGTCCCACCCGCTCCCGGATGTCGGACCGGGCGCCTACACTCGCCCCGTGATGCGGGAGGAGCGGACGGGCGCGCCGGATCCGGCCGGCGCCGCCGATCTGGCCGAGTTCATCCGGGCGTTGGAACGGCTGCGGCTCTGGGCGGGCGGGCCGTCCCTCCGGACGCTGGCCAAGCGGGTCGGGCCGCTGCTGCGCCCGCCGCAGCCCGTCTCCCACAGCACCGTCGCCGACGTCTTCAAGCCGGACCGCCGCCGGCTCGACCAGGACCTCGTCCTGGCCGTCGTCCGGGCACTCGGCGCGGGGGAGGCCGACGCGGCCCGCTGGCGGGCGGCCTGCACGCGGGTGCACTCCGACGCGCGGGCCGGCGGACCGGTCGGCGTCCTGCGGCAACTGCCCGCCGATCTCGCCACGTTCACCGGTCGCGAGTGCGAACTAGCGTCGCTCGTACGTCACTTCGGCAGAGCGGCAGCCGTGGTATCGACGATCGAGGGCCCGGCCGGGATCGGGAAGACCCAACTCGCCCTGCACGCCGCACACCGCCTCGTCCGCGACGGCCGGTGCGCCGACGTCCAGCTGTACGTCAACCTGCGCGGCAGCGACCCCGAGCACCCACCGGCCGATCCGGCCGCCGTACTCGGCATGTTCCTGCGGCAGTTGGAGGTCCCCGCGAAGCACGTCCCGACCGGACCGGCCGAGCGCGCCGCCCTGTTCCGCGAGCGGATGCACGGCAAGCGGGCGGTCGTCGTGCTGGACGACGCCGCCACCACCGCCCAGGTCCGCGAGCTCCTGCCGGCCTCCCCGACGTGCCTGGTGCTGATCACCGGCCAGCACACCATGACCGGCCTGGAGGGCGCCGAACCGCACCGACTGGGCGCCTTCACCGAGGAGGAGGCGCTGCTGCTCCTGACCAGAGTGGTGGGCGCCGGCCGGGTCGCCGCCGAGCCCGAGGCCGCCGGGCGGATCCTCCGAGCCTGCGGGTACACCCCTGGAGCGGTGTCGGCCGTCGCGTCCCGCCTGCGGTCGAGACCGGCCTGGCACCTCGCCGACCTGGAACGCCGCCTGTGCCGCCCTTCGACCGGAGGCCACCCGCCACGTGTCCACCGGACCGTCGGCACGCCATAGGCGGAAAGGCCCCTCCCGCCGCGCAGCGGATCCGCCGGAGGCCGCCCACCCCTCCGGTGTCGATCACTCGCCCCCAAGTGGTCGATCTTCGGCCGTTCGCCCGCGCCAATCCGGCGTGTACGGCATGATGCAGGGCCAAGGGCCGGTAGCCGGGGAGCACGGGCGAGTCGGCGGAGGGCCGGACGGTCCTCGACGACGAGGCCGACGAAGCGGGCGGGGCATGATGATGCGGGACCAGCTCCTAGGGGGCCGCTACCGGCTGGTGCGGCAGCTCGGCGAGGGCGGCATGGGGCAGGTGTGGGAGGCGCTGGACGAGACGCTGGGCCGCAGCGTCGCGGTCAAGGTGATCTCCCTGCTCGCGGGTGACGGAAGCCGCGGGGGCGAGGCCCGTGCCCGATTCCTGCGCGAGGCACGTATCACCGCCCGACTGCAGGACCCGAACATCGTGACCATCCACGACCTCGGTGAGACCGGCGAGGGGAGCGAACGGGCCCCGTTCCTGGTGATGGAGCTGGTGCGGGGCGAGGGCCTGGACACGATGCTGCGCCGAGGCGCCGTCGCCCTCGCCGACGCGGCCCGATGGGGCGCGCTGATCTCGGACGCGCTCGCCGCGGCGCACGCGGCCGGAGTCACGCACCGGGACATCAAGCCGTCCAACGTCGTCATCACGCCGTCGGGCACGGTGAAGGTCCTCGACTTCGGCATCGCGAGGGCGGCCGACCCCTACGCGACCGGGGACCGGCTCACCCAGACCGGCTTCATCGTGGGCACACCCCCCTACATGGCGCCCGAGCAGGCACGCGGCCACCCGGAACCGCGCAGTGACCTGTACGCCCTCGGCTGCCTCCTCTTCGAGATGATCACCGGCCGGCTCCCCTTCCAGGCCCCCGACGCCGTGGGACACCTCACGGCACATCTCACCGAGGAGCCGCCCGCACCCAGCTCGGTGTCCGCCGGTGTTCCCGCCGCGTGGGACGACCTCGTGCTGAGGCTGCTGGAGAAGGACCCCGACCGGCGGTACGCGAGTGCCACCGAGCTCTCCCTGGCGCTACGGCACGTCGACGACACCTCCGATCCTGCCGGAAGCCCCGCACCCTCGGGAGGACGGACCGACCGACGCCCCTCCACGGCAGCGACGGCCCCGCTCCCGCCTCCGGCCCCCACCCGCAGAGAGAGCAGCCCCCGTCCACGGCCGGACACCGGATCGACGCAGGCGCTGGACCGCTATGACGTCGCGGCGTGGTCGATCATCCTGGGGCAGGCAGTCCTCTCGGTGTGCCTCTGGGTGTTCTTGCTCTTCACGGCCTTCAGGATGGGAATCGGGCTTTCGTCCGTTCTGATCACCTGGATTTACACGGCAGTACTCAAAGCGCGCTCCACCGGTCTGACGCGTGTGACGGGGCGTGTGGCCGCGGCAGGCGTCATCGGACAGATCGCAGTGTTCGTGAGCCAGACCTGGGGCCGCCACTTGGCCCTCTCGGAGACGTGGCCCTACTTCACCGTGTTCGTCCTGACCATCGCGGCGTACTGCTACCGCGACATCAAGACCCGACGGGCGGCCCGCGCGATCGCGGCCTGACCCGGGTGTGCGCAAAGGCCGGGGAGTCGAGGACTCCCCGGCCTGCCTGCGAGAGGACCGCCTATGCGGGCGGGGTGCGGAAGATCTTGGTGAAGCTGTCCAGGGTGCCCCCGTTGGCGGTGAAGCCGAGGTAGGCGGCGCCGGTGGCGGCGAGGCCGAGGAGGACACCGAGGTAGGTGCCGACGTCGGCGCCGGCGTCGATGAAGGCGGACTGGCCGACGGGGATCGACGGGTAGGTGAGCCAGCGCAGCAGGACGATCACGGTGGCGATCAGCGCGAGCACGAGATTGGTGGCGTGGCCCTGGCGGGCGGGCAGGCCGCGGCCGATGGCGGGGAGGGCGGCCATGATGCCGACGGCCACGAGGGCGACCATCGGGATCCAGGCGCCGGCGCCCACGTCCCAGGCGTTGCCGCTCGCCGCGTACTGGGTGAGGAGGCCCGTGGCGCCCGACTTCTCGGAGACGGTGTACCACGGGAGGAAGCTGTCGATGAACGCGATCACGCCGATGGCGGCGAGCGCTCCGGACTGGACGCTGATCTTGACGGGCTGCACGGGTCCGAACCCTTCTCTGGTGGTGTTCAGTTGAGGCTCTGCGGTCCTTGCCCGGGTACCACTTCGCACGGGCTCTGGTTGCCGTCGGTGAAGGAATCGGGCCCGACGAACCAGCTGCACCACGTGTAGGCCTCGGGCAGGATGAAGGTCTTCGTCTCGCCGCCGCCGGTGCTTCCGCCGCAGGCGTCGGTCCGCACGGTGCCCGTCGTCCACTTCATGACGACCCCGTACAGGGCGTAGGCGGTGGTGCCGGGCGGCACCTGGATGGCGACCTTGGTGTTGGTGGACTTGGACGAGGTGCGGGAGACGGACGAGTCGGTCCGGTGCTCGTAGTCGAAGACGGCGTTCGCCTGGCCCTCGGCCGCGGGGACGAAGGCCGAGGCGCCGGTGACGAGCGCGGTGCCCGCCACGGCGACGTGGGCCTTGACCGTCGTGCTCTCCGACTCCTGGATGGAGAGGGTCTGTTCGCGGGTGGTGCTCACCGACCAGGTCTCCGTCGAGCCGGTCTGGTTCTGCGACATCTGGGCGTCGACGACCTCCAGCGCCGTGCCGCCGTCCTTGACGTTGGTGTAGACGTAGGAGGTGTCGCACTTCGGCGGAGGGGCGGCCGCGTGGCCGGAGCTGCCGCAGCCGACGAGGGGGGTGAGGAGCGCGACGGTCACGAGGAGCGGCGCCGCGCCGCGCGCCGGTCGGATCGTCATGGTCCTCACCCGACCTTCAGGGAGAGGGACTTGACCACCACGCCGTTGTAGAGCGCCTGGACCTGGACGCTCCCCGCGATGACGAGGTCGATCCGCTTGGTGTAGACGTGCCGGCCCTGGGCGACCGTGACCGGCAGGCTGCGTGCCTCGGGTTCGGACTGCCCGCCGCGGACCAGGTCGAGTTGTACCGTCCCGCCCGCGCCGCCCGCGTCGGTGATGAAGGCCACGTAGGCGGTCTGGCCGACCGGGAACGTGGTCGAGGCCCCGGTGATCCGCTGCTGCCCGGTGTCGAACCCGGTACCGGTCACGAGGTCCTGCACGCCGTCGTGGGCCTGGCTCGTGCCGGAGGAGCAGGCCGCGGCTGCGCACAGCGCCACGGCGACCACCCCCGACCGCACGACCGGACCCTGGCGACCGTTCATGTGCTCGCCCTCCGCTCGGGGACGGTCGAGAAGGGGACCGTCGGTAAAACGGTAGAGCTCCGGTCGCGGCTCGGTGAGGGATATGCGAAGTCGTGGCACTGCCGCTTCGAAACCGTGACAGATGTCCGGATCCGCGACGCGAGCGCCCCGATTCGGAACGGAGGTTTCGGTGATCTTCCTTGACCGGAACAGGATGTGACGGATGGTCAGGCCGACGCCCTACGGGGCGGCCGTGCCACCCTCGCCCAGGACGGGCGCCACCAGCCGGCCGAGTTCGGCGGCCTGCGGGGCGGGGACGTGGGCGGCCAGGGCCTCGGCGATGGACGCGGCCCACTGCGCGCGGGTGATCCGCCCGAGCAGCAGCGGGAGGTCGCGCTCGGGGGCGAACGCGATCTCCGTCGTCGTGCCCGGGGCGAGGCCGGCGGCCCGTTCGAGCCGCGTCACCTCGTCGCCGTCGTAGAAGCGGATGACGCCGTCCAGGTCGCAGAGCAGGGCGTCGAATGCGAGGTCGGTCATGGCCGGTGATCATGCCAGAGCCCCGCGGACCGGGCCCGGCGGGAGCCGTGCTCCCACGAAGCGGAGGTGTACGGGGTAGGGGGAGTTTGGCGGGCGGGGCGGGGAGTCTTGTATCGTTCCTCGCGAATCATCCAGAGGGGTGGAGGGACCGGCCCTACGAAGCCCCGGCAACTCCCCGTTCGACCCGGCGTCCGAAGTACGCGCCGTGCCGTCCGGGATCAGTGCCAACTCCGGCCTGTCGCCAACGTGGCGCGGGAAAGATGAGGAGACACGGTGCTCTCTGTGCTGTCCTTCGCCCGGGCGCTTCCCGCCCCGGCCCTTCCGCGTACCCGTCTCGTGCCCGGCGCAGGCATCCGGCCGACTTCTCCGGCCCGTTCTCGCTGACCACCCCCGCGCTCCCCGCGGGGAGCCCCCGCGTGCCGAACCCACCCGTCGGCCGCGGATTCGAGACTGGAGTACCCATCCATGGAGCTCACGAGCGGCGTCGGCGTGCTCGACAAGGCCACCGCGATCCTCGCCACCCTGGAGTCCGGCCCCATCACCCTGGCCGGACTCGCCGCCGCCACCGGCCTGGCACGCCCCACCGCCCACCGGCTGGCCGTCGCGCTGGAACACCACCGGCTGGTGACCAGGGACCTGCAGGGCCGGTTCGTCCTCGGCCCCCGGCTCGCCGAGCTGTCGGCGGCGGCGGGGGAGGACCGGCTGCTGGCCGCCGCCGGGTCGGTGCTCGTGCACCTGCGCGACGTCACCGGCGAGAGCGCCCAGCTGTACCGCCGTCAGGGCGAGGTCCGGATCTGCGTGGCCGTCGCGGAGCGGCTCTCCGGTCTGCGCGACACGGTGCCGGTGGGGGTCACGCTCCCAATGAAGGTCGGCGCCGCCGCCCAGATCCTGCTCGCCTGGGAGGAACCGGAGCGCCTCCACCGGGGGCTCCAGGGGGCGCGCTTCACGGCCACGGCCCTCAGCGGCGTACGGCGGCGGGGCTGGGCGCAGTCCATCGGCGAGCGCGAGCTCGGGGTCGCGTCCGTGTCGGCGCCGGTGCGCGGGCCGTCCAACCGGGTGGTGGCCGCGGTCACCGTCTCCGGCCCGATCGAACGGCTCACCCGGCACCCGGGCGCGCGCCTGTCCCAGGCCGTCATCGAGGCGGCGAACCACCTCACCGAGGCGCTGCGCCACCCGTGACCGGCCCGGCCCCGGGCCTGAGGCGTCGGCTCAGGCCCGAGGCCCGGGCCCGGGGCGTCGGCTCAGGCCCGAGGCGCCGGCGTGAGGAGCGCCGGACGGGGAATGCGGCTGATCACCGAGCCGATCAGGGTGCCGATCGACACCCCGAAGACCGCCGAGACGGCCGCCAGCACCGACTGGGCCCCGTTGCCCACCTCGATCTGGGCGGTGTTCAGCAGGCCGAAGGAGCCCGGCACGACGATCCAGAACGCCGGCAGGTAGAGCACCTGCCAGAGCGGGCCGCCCGGCAGCCAGTGCACCAGGGTGGCGGCGACCGCGGCGGAGACCGCCCCGGCCAGGCCGCCGATCGCCGCGCCGTGCTCCGAGCCGATGACGACCTGGACGGTGACGCTCACCGCGATCACCGCGACGATCCACGGAACGGCGCTCGGCGGGGTGTTCACGTTGATCACGACGCCCGCGACGGCGATCGCGAGGCCGAGCCCGATCACCCACCAACTCGGCTTGGCCACCTGCACGTTGGCCAGCGCCGAGGCGGGCATGCCGATCGCGGTGGTGGCGGCGGCCACCCCGGCCAGGAACAGCGCGAGCTGCACCGCGCCGGACACCAGCCGGGCCGTCCCGGCGCTGGCCGAGCCCGCGGCGATCTCCGACAGGCCGGTGACCAGCAGCCCGCCCGGCAGCAGGATCGCCAGCGTGGCGACGATCGTCCGCAGCGGGCCGTCCAGCAGCGAGGCCTGCGCGAGCGCCAGGACGAGCAGCGCGACGAGGAACCCGGCCGTGACGGGCAGCAGCGGCCGCAGGGACGGCAGGCGCCGGGCGAGCACGGTCAGTCCCGCGACGACCAGCGAGCCGGCCCCGGCCGCCAGCACGTTCGCCGCGGCCGGCTGCAGGAACATGCAGACCCCGACCCCGACCGGCAGCGCCCCGAGGTCCGCCACCCACGTCGGCCAGCGGGCCGGCGCCCGGCGGATCGCGTCCAGCTCGGCGAGTGCCCGCGGCCCGTCGAGCCCGCCGGCGCGCAGCCGGTGCACCAGGTGGAGGACGTCGGCCGTCTGCTCGAAGCGCAGCGCGGCGCCGACGGGCCGGAACGCGGTGGCGTCGTCCGGGCCCAGCGAGACGAACAGCCCGTTGGTCAGGGCGGCGACCTGCACCCCGGGAGCCCCCAGCGCCCGCCCCAGGCCGTGGAGTTCCTCCTCGACGTCGTGGACGGGCAGACCACCGCCCAGGAGGGCGTCGCCCAGTTCGAGCAGGAGGCGGCGGAGCGGGTCGGGCGGGGCGGCGGTGCCCCGGACCGGGGGAGACGTGCGTGACATGGCACGTATCGTCCCATCCCGCCCGATTCGGTCCGACCGTGCCCTTCTTCCGGGCGGTCAGCCCCCGCCCAGGAGCCCGCGCACGTAGGCCGCCTGGCCGACGTGCTGGAGGTCGTCGGAGATCACGCTGACCAGCCGCACCCCCAGGGTGACCGGAGGGTCCCACGACTCGTCGACGACGCGCGCGAGGGACGGGCCGTTGAGCCTGCGCACGAAGTCGACCGTCCGGGCGTGGACGGCCTCGTGGTAGCCCAGCAGCAGCTCGGCGGTGGCGGTGACCTCGGCGACCTGGGCGGGCCGGTGCCCGTAGCCGGTGGCCGCCGCGGCGAACGGGAGGGCGAAGCGCTCCGCCCAGCCGTCCGCGGTCCACGCCTGCTCGCGGTCGGCCGCGTCGGCGACGTGGTCGTCCTGGATCCTGGTGAGGTGCCAGACCAGCCAGGCGATCGAGTTGGCCGGATCCCGCACCCGGAAGGCGAGCTGCTCGGGGGAGAGGCCGTCGACGACGCCGGCGACCTCCTCCCGGATCCGGCCGAACGCGTCCACGAGGAGATCGGCGCTGGTCACACCCGTCACTGTCGCCTCCCGATCGGGGTCGTCCGGGGCTCGGCCGCCCCGACGAGCATGTCCCGCCGCAGACCTCCCAGCCACTCGGCGGCCCTGGCGGCCCCGGCAGTCCTGTCTGGCAGTCTCGGCGGCCCCGGCAGTCCTGGCAGTCTCGGCAGCCCCGGGCGGCCTGGGCACCGGAGGCCGTCACCGCCCGCGCAGCCGCCGCACCAGGTCGCGGGCGGCCTGCGGCCAGTCCGGGTGCTCGAAGGCGAAGCCCGCGTCCAGCAGTCTGGCCGGCACGACGCGGCGGCTCTTCAGCAGCAGCTCGGTCTCCGAGCGCAGCGCGAAGGCGCCGAGCTCGGCCATCCAGCGCGTGGCGGGCAGGGCGAGCGGCATGCCCCAGGCCGCCCGCAGGTCGCGCATGAACTCGCGCTGGGGCAGCGGGTGCGGGGCGGCGAGGTTGACCGGGCCGGCGAGGTCGTCCCGGGTGGCGAGGAACTCGACGGCGCGGACGAAGTCCCGCTCGTGGATCCAGGACACGTACTGCGCGCCGCCCGCGATCGGCCCGCCGGCGCCGAGCCGGGCCAGCCAGGAGAGCGAGTCGAACGCCCCGCCGCGCTCCGGCCCGAGGACGACGGCGGTGCGCAGCGCGAGGCGGCGGGTGTGCGGGGTGTCGGCCTCGGCCTGGGCGTCCTCCCACGCGCGGGCGATGTCGATGCTGTACCGCCAGGAGGCCGGGGCGCCGGGCTCGGCGCCGCCGATCACGCCGTCGAGTTCGTCGTTGGGCGCGTCGTGGCGGTGGGCGTAGACGGTCGCGGTGCTCATCTGGAGCCAGACGGCGGGCGGGCGCCGGGCGGCGGCGATGGCCCGGCCGACGGCCCGGGTGGAGAGCACCCGGGAGTCCATCATGGCCCGCCGGTTCTCGTCCGTGTAGCGGCAGTTGACGCTGCGCCCGGCGAGGTTGAGCACCACGTCGCTGCCGTCGACCTCGGTCGCCCAGGCTCCGAGGTGCTGACCGTCCCACCAGATCTGGCGGGGCCCGGCGGGCCGGCGGCTGAGGACGACGACGCGGTGGCCGGCGGCGGTCAGGCGGTGGTCGAGCAGGGTGCCGAGCGCGCCGGAGCCGCCGGGAATGACGATCTTCATGGGTTCCCCCCTCATCTCGGGTTTCGAGCCTAGCGCCTCAATTGAACGCGTTCAAATATCCCGCGTCGCACGATCGGTGGTTCACATCGGTTAGCCGGATCCGTATAGTCGGATCCGGCTAACCGAGACCGACTAGAGATCGGCGAGTACCTCGATGGTGAAACGAAAGATCTCCAACACGCTGGCGCTGGCCGTGCTGGGCCTGCTGCAGGAACAGCCGATGCACCCGTACGAGATGGCCTCCACCCTGCGGGAACGGCACAAGGACAGCAGCTTCAAGGTCAACTCCGGCTCGCTGTACGACACGGTCGAGTCGCTCGTGCGGCACGGCTGGATCGAGCCGGTCCAGACGGCGCGCGACGGCCGGCGGCCGGAGCGCACCGTGTACGCGGTCACCGGCCCGGGCCAGGACGAGTTCGTCCAGTGGATCGACGAACTGCTGCGCACGCC
Source organism: Kitasatospora sp. NPDC057936 (assembly GCF_042887525.1). NCBI lineage: Bacteria > Bacillati > Actinomycetota > Actinomycetes > Kitasatosporales > Streptomycetaceae > Kitasatospora > Kitasatospora sp. NPDC057936. The sequence goes on along the minus strand of NZ_JBHVPD010000022.1, from coordinate 63,380 downwards.
CGTCGCGGAGTACCCGAAGTTCATGGCCGCGGTGTCCTACCTCGGCGCGCTCGGTCCGGACGGGGCGGCGGAGGCGCTCGCCGAACGGGCGGAGCACCTGGCCCGGCGGATCGAGGAGACGGGCACGGTGCTGGCCGACACGGTCGGCTCCGGCGGCGTCCCCCGGCTGTTCATGATCGAGGTCGAGTGCGCGCTGCACGCCTGGGAGGCCGAACTGGCCTGGACGCGGCGGACGATCGCCGAGATCCGCGACGGCAGCCTCGCCTGGCCCGGGGTCGAACGGGCCGAACGGACCGAACGGACCGAACAGGGCTGGACCTGGTCCGACCCGACGGACGAGAAGGGAACCACCACCCGATGACCGAGGTGCTGATCGTGGGAGCCGGCCCGGCCGGGCTGTTACTCGCGAGCGAACTGCGGCTCGCCGGCGTCGACACGGTCGTGCTCGAACGCCACCCGCGGCGGCCGGACTTCTGCCGCGGCTTCAACCTCAACGCCCGCGCCCTGGACCTGCTGGCCCGGCGCGGCCTCGCCGAACGGCTGATCGCCGAGGGCCGGCAGGTCCCGCACGCCGCGTTCTCCGGCCTGCCCGTGACGCTCACCCTCGCGGGCGCGCACACCGGCCACCCGTACTCGCTGGGCATCCCGCAGACCCGGGTCGAGGAGGTCCTGGAGCAGCACGCCCTCGACCTGGGCGCCGACATCCGGCGCGGACACGAACTGCTCACGCTGGAACAGGACTTCGAGTCCGTCACCGCCACCGTGTCCGCCGACGGAGGCGAGTACCGCATCCGGGCCGCGTACCTGGTCGGGTGCGACGGCGGCCGCAGCACCGTCCGCAAACGGGCCGGCATCGACTTCCCCGGCACGGCGGCGACCCGGTTCTCCCTCCTCGGCGACGTCGAGCTCGCCGACCCGCAGGCGCTGCCGTTCGGCGTGACCACCGGCCCCGGCGGCAGCGTGTTCGCGATACCCCGCCCCGGCTACGTGCGGGTCATCACCACCGACCGCCGGCCGCCCGCCGACCAGGACACCCCGGTCACCCTCGACCTGCTGCAGACCGCCGTGGACGAAGCGCTCGGCCGTCACGTCGAACTACGCGCCCCGCGCTGGCTGACCCGCTTCGGCGACGCAGCCCGGCAGGCGGCCGAGTACGTCCGGGGCAGGATCGTCCTCGCCGGGGACGCCGCGCACATCCACCCGCCGGCCGGGGCGATCGGCGTCAACCTCGCCCTGGACGACGTGTTCAACCTCGGCTGGAAGCTCGCCGCCACCGTCCGTACCACCGCCCCGGCCCACCTGCTCGACAGCTACCACGCCGAACGCCACGCCGCCGGAGCACACGTGCTGGCGAACACCCGCGCCCAGGTGCTGCTCGGCGAACCGGGCGCGCCCGGCGACCGGCTCGCCCCGCTCACCGACCTGCTCACCCGCGTCGCCCGCCACCCCGACGGCAACCGCGCCCTCGCCGAGACGGTCACCGGCCTGGACACCCGCTACGAGACGCTCCCCGACACCGGCCACCCCTGGCTGGGCCGCCTCGCCCCCGACCTCACCCTGACCACCGGCCACGGCCGCACCCGCCTCAGCGAGCTGCTCGCCCCGGGGCGCGGCGTCCTGCTCGACCTGACGGGAGGAACGGACGTCCGCGCGACGGCCGCAGGATGGGCGGACCGCGTGGACCTCGTCACCGCAACCTGCCCCGACCACCCCGACCTCCACGCCGTCCTCCTGCGCCCCGACGGCCACACCGCCTGGCTGCGCACCGCCGAGGACGACGACGGGACCGACGGGCTCCGGCAGGCGCTCCAGCACTGGTACGGAGCTGCCTGATCGTCGACCGCCCCCGCAGGTGGGTCCGTCCGCGACAGCGGTTCGTCGGCTACAGCAGCCCGACCAGGAACCGCACCGCCAGCACGCAGCCGAGCAACAGGAACCCGCCAAGGAGCCACAGTCCCGCGCCGAACGCGAGGCCGGCCAGACGGTCACCGAGGGTCAGAGGGGCGCCGTCCCACGGCTCCTCCTCCTGGGCGGGGACCGGAGCGGGAAGCGGGCCGGCGAGATCCAGGCGCATGTGCTCCTCGGAGCAGTACGTACGGTCGAGCACCTCGGCGGCCCGGCGGTCGATCTCCAGGGCCAACCACCCCTCGGGCAGTTCGAATCTGTCGCCGAGCGCGGTCCGGGGCTCCCGGATGCCGCAGAAGGCACAGACCTCCGGCTCCTGAAGGCCCGTAGGCCGTTTCGACCCGGACATCCCTCCGTCCGCAGCGGCATCCGGTGTCACCGCCGGGGTGGCACCGGTGGTCGCCGGCGCATCCGCGGGCTGCCGGAGCTCGGACACGACGAACAGGACGGTGGCAGCACAGAGGGCGCCCACGGCCGCGCCCGTGTACTGCGGCCGGTCGTCCTGCACGAAGGCGAAAGCGGCCCCGCAGATCAGGAGCAGGAGCCAGGCCCAGGTCCGGAAGCCGCGGAAGTGGAAGCGGTGCATCCGGTGATCCTGCCAGGGCCCGAAGGCCACGCACCAATCGTGTCCCGACACCCTGCCCGACCATCGGATCGGTGCTCGGGGCCGCGGACCCGATGTCGCGCCGTTCACCCCGCGCGGAGCACGGTCATGATGGTGACGTGACGAACAGCAACGAGAACCACGTGAAGGTCCACTACCCGCTGGACGTGGACGAGAACGGCTGGCCGCCGGTGGGCGTCGAGAGCCTGTGGGCGGAGGACCTCGGCGACGGGACGGTCCGCGTCGCCAACGCCCCGTGGTTCGCGCAGGGCGTCGCGAGCGGCGACGTCGTCCGGGTCGAGGTCGACGACGACGGCGTGCGCTGGGCGGAGGAGACCGTCGACGCCTCGGACCACTGCACCATCCGGCTGATCGTGCTGCAGGACGGCGGCTCGGCCGGGGCCCGGCAGTCCGTGCTGGACGAGTTCCAGGGGCTCGGCGCGACCGGCGAGGCCGCCGATGTTCGGGCCGGTCCGGCCGGGCGCCACGGCGCCGGTCATCTCGTGCCAGGCCTCGTCCTTGATCAGCGGGGGAGTGGACGTCGGGATGTCGAAGGACAGCTCGGTACCGGCCGGGAGGGTCTGGCCGGTGTTGTTGGTGATCCGCAGCTTGGGCTGCATCGGCCACAGCTGCGCGTTGTCGGACGGGAAGTCCGCGAGCTCGGCCTTGACGTCCAGGGTCTGCTGCGGGAGCGCCTGGTCGCTGCGCACCGCGCCGGGCGCGCCGGAGCCGCGCAGGGTCTGGTCGACGAGGGTGGTCATGTCGTAGCCCATGCCCCACTCGCCGTTGGAGCGCTTGGTGTAGTCGCCGCCGAGCTCCCAGATCATCGCGCCGCCGATGCCGTTGTCGGCGATGTACTGGGCCTTGGCCTTGATCGACTGGTCGTCCTCGGTGGAGATGAAGACCTTCTTGGCGTCGTTCCAGAGCCAGGCCGACTGGGTGGCCGGGTCGAAGTTCCGCTCGTAGCCGCCGACCTGCTGGTTCGGGTTCACCCTGTAGTCCGGGAGGTAGCCCGGCCGGATCCCGTCCTGGAGGTTCTTGGCGTGCCACAGCGGGTTCGAGCCGGCCCCGACCTCGTTGCCCATGACGTCGGTGTCGTGCCACACGTTGTCGATGCCGGTGGCGCCGTTGCCGCACTTCTGGGCGAGCCCGGTGCCCGGCTGGCACTTCGACTGGTCGCCCTCGGCGGTGCCCCACAGGCCCTTGGTGCCGCCCGTGACGCCCTGCCAGCCGCGGGTGTAGTACGGGACGCCGATGTTGATGCGGCCGGCCTGCAGCGCGCCCCGGTAGTAGTGGTAGGCCCAGTCGGTGTTGAAGTAGCCGGTCTTCTGGTAGTCCTTGGTGTTCGGGTCGGTGTCGTTGTAGATCCCGGCGGCCGCCATCTCGTTGTCCTGGCCGCTGTCGTACAGCGGCGCCTGCGGGCCGACGTAGCTGTTCCACGAGCCGTGCAGGTCGTAGGACATCACGTTGACGAAGTCCTGGTACTGCAGGGCCTGCTGGTTCTCCTCGCCGCGCACCAGGTACCCGGAGGACGAGGCCGCCGAGGTCAGCAGGAAGTAGCGGCTGTTGGCGGCACCGGACTGGTCGAGCTTGGCGCGCAGCGTCTTCATCAGCGCGACGTAGCCCGCCTGGAGGCCGGCCCGGCGGGGGTTGGCGATGCCCTGGTCGTTGGGGTTGCCGGAGTTCTGGAGCGAGGCCGGGTACTCGTAGTCGATGTCGACGCCGTCGAAGCCGTACTGGTTCAGGAAGGCGGCGACGGAGTCCGCGAAGGTGTTGATCCCGGCTTGGTTGACCGAGCCGTCGGCGTTGGTGGCCATGGTGTAGAAGCCCTGGGTCTGGGCCCAGCCGCCGACCGAGATCAGCGTCTTCACCTGCGGGTGCTGGCGCTTGTACCGGGTGAGGAGGTTGAAGTGGCCCTGGTACGGGAGGGACGGGTCCATCTCGGCGCCCGCCACACCGGGCCAGGTCGTCTTGGTCGCCTCGTCACCGACGGCGATCCGGTTGTCCTGGCCGACCGAGGCGAAGGCGTAGTTGACGTGACTGACCTTCGACCAGGGGATGTTCTTGACGAGGTAGCGGGGCTCGCCGTTGGCGCCGGTGCGCCAGCCGGTGAAGTACCCGACGACGCGCTTGTCCCGGCCGCCGAGCCACTCCCGGCCGCTGGTGTCGTACACGTCGCAGTAGCGGGCGCCCGGGCTGGGCGTCATCCCGTCCGGGCGGCAGTCGCCGGAGGCGGCGGGCTTGGCCCGCCGGTCGTCCGGGGTGGCGTCGAACGGGTCGCCCGCGTCGGTGGCGGAGCCCACCGGGGACTCGCCGCAGTCCACCTGGACGGCGCGCGAGCCGTCGTTGCCGTCGGTGACCGCCAGGCACTTCTGGGTGGCCTGGTTGCGCAGCCACGTTCCGGCGTGGGTCCACTTCTGGTTGGGGTTCGGGCCGCAGCCCCACTGCTGCACGGTGCCGCTGGGGACGTCGACGTCCAGGCACTTGCCGCTGTTGGCGTTGACCACCCGGGACTGGTCGTCCAGGGTCCACTGCTGGTTCCTGCTGCCGCCGCAGCCCCACTGCTGCACCTTGGCGCCGTCCGCCTGGCCGTTGGTGCTGCCCAGGTCGACGTCCAGGCACTTGTTGGTGACCATGCTGCGGATCTCGCCGGGGCCGACGCTCCAGTCCCGGTTGTCCGTGCTGTGCCGGCCGGACTCGCCGCCGGCGGGGGTGAGGGTGACGGACGTGTTGTGTCCGATGATCTGGGAGATCAGCTCGCCGCCGGGATAGTCCATCATCATGACACCGGTGCGGCCGCCGGTGTCGGAGTTCTTGAAGTAGTCCCAGGCCCAGTGGTTGACGCCCCACGTGCCCCCGGCGCCGCCGGCCACGCTGTACGGGTAGGCGCCGGCGCTGGCCCCGGTCAGGTAGTTGAAGTAGAGGGCGGTGTTGTCGGTGTCCGCGCGAGTCTTGGTCAGGTGCGCGAGGACCTTGTCCCACTTGGGCTTGATGTCGGCGACGGTCGGGATGTCGTAGTCGTTCTGGACGCGGGCGTCCACCGAGGCCGTCTTCAGCCCCCACTCGCCGTACAGGCCGCCGTGCGGGCCGCGGAAGGAGTTGAGCACGATCCGCCCGCGCACCTGGCCGAGCAGCGGCGTGTCGGCCGACTGGCCGCGCGTGACGGAAGGCGTCCAGAAGTACCGCTGGTAGCGGTCCACATACTTCTGGAACTCGTCGCCCATCAGCTGCTGCGTCTCGGCGGTGGACAGCTCCGTCTTCTGCGGCAGCCGCGGACCGCAGGGCCGGTGCGCACCGACGATGCCGCAGTCGTCCGGGAGGTCCGGCCACACGGTCTTGTAGACGGTGTTCTCGGTCTTCAGGCTGAGCAGCACGGTCTCGGTCGGGTGCGCGTCGAGCCACTTGGTCAACGGGTCGAGCACACCGAAGCCGAGCGCCGCGTGCTGGCCCATGATCCCGTGCCACAGCCAGAGCTTGTCGTCCGCGCTGTCGCCGTCGGGGTCGACCCGGATGTCGATGGAACGGATGCCGGCGTTCAACTGGTCGACGAGGGAGGTCTGTTGATCGTTGTCCCACTCCTGGGTGGTGACGGCCTCACCGCCGTAGTGGGACATGGTCTCGTGCGTGCCGGGGATCGACAGCGAGCCCAGCGGGGCGGAGTCCTCGACGTTGTTCATCCACATCGGGTTCGAGGTGGTCTTCAGGCTCTCGTAGTAGGGCCAGCCGTAGGAGTTGGTCGCGGGGGTGTTGGGGGTGTCGCGGTAGAAGGCGATCCGGTCGTCGAGCTTGCCCATCGACGTGCACCCGAACGAGTTCGGCCCCGGGGCCTGCGGCCTGGGGTCGGTGATCACGGCGGCGAGCAGGTTGAGGCACGTCTGCTGCGCCCGCTGTCCGAACGCGTTCGGATGGATGGCCTCCTGCATGTCACCCCAGTTCGCCTTCGCGTCCTCGGGCTTGAACGGGATCCACCGGACCCACTCGGCGTCGCGCGGCTTGATGGGGTTCGTCGCGTTGTCCTTGGTGGCCTGAGCGGCATCCGTGTTGCACAGTTCGTGCCCGAGGAAGAGCTTGCCGAGATCCAGGAACGTGGCCTGCTGGTCGGCCGCTGCGCGCTTCAGGGCCCCGCGCAGGCTCGTGATGACCGTTTCCCGCGCCCAGTCGATGTCCTTGTCCCTGAAGGGGCAGCGACCCGAGGTCCAGCGCTTGTAGGACACCGACTCCCAGTAACGCATCTGGCTCGACGGTGGCAGGACGTTCGGGTAGGACTGGAGGACGAGTTGGTAGGAGTCCGGCGTGTAGTTGTTGCCGGCCGTCATGGCCTTCCTGATCGCGGCCAGCGCCGTCTCGATCTTGACCTGGACCCGTGCGATGTCCTGGCGGAAGGTGTTGGAGGTGTTGCCGCCCTCCTTGCTGCAGAGATCGCCGTTGATCGCCCCCCAGGAAGCGGCGCAGGCCGCGATGATGTCGGAGAAGTGGATGTCGTTCCCGCCGATCGACACCACGATCATCTTGATCCGGCGGCTCTTGTCCGCCGCGATCGCGGCCAGTTGGTCGGCCTGCGACGTGGGCTCCTTCCAACCCGGGACCGTCGAGGTGATGTTGTCCGTGGTGGCGCCGGAGCAGGCGAGGTTGATGCGCTCGGGATCAGGGCTGTGCGGGATCTGGACGCCGGTGATCTCGGCCATGCTGGAACGGTCGCACTTGTTCCCCCCGGGGTCGTACGAGGTGTCGACGGTGCTGCCGTCCGCCCGGGGGATGTTCTTGTAGACGGCGGTGGAACTGTCCGTTCCCCAGGCGCCCGCGTCGTCCGTGAACGCGTTGCCGGCCCAGCGGCCGCCCTCGCCGGAGATGAAGCTGTCGCCCATGGAGATCACCACCGGGTGGGCGTCCGGGTTGGGATCGGCGGCGGCGAACTGCGCGGGCGTTGCCAGGGTCTGGACGACCGCGGACAGGAGGGCCCCCGACAAGACGGCGGCTACGGCGCGGAACAGACCTGGTGGTCTGCGCCGCGGCCGTGGTGGTGCGGAGCTGTGCACGGACGTGTCCTTTCCGGCGGCTCCCGAACGGAGCCGGACCGGCCGAGGACACCGTACGGGCGTCCACGCGGCGTCGACATCGTGTCAACGCGGGCGTTTGACACGGGCGTACGGGTCGTCAGAATCCGTGGAACCGCAGGTCGGAGCGTCATTGTCAGTGCCGCCCCATAGTGTGGAACCAACGTCGGAGGGGGCGCCGGAACGGCGTCGGACGGGCGTTGGGAGAGGGGTAGGACCATGGCTGTGAACAGGATCAAGCACAAGGTCAACCACGTGTCGCTCGTGGTCGACAAGTCCGGTTCGATGCGCCAGCGCGAGGGGCAACTCGTGCGGGTGGTGGACGAGTTCGTGAAGGGGCTGCAGGAGGAGTCGGACCGGCTCGGGCACGAGACGCGGATCAGCCTCTACGCGTTCGACCACGAGGTGCAGAACCTGGTCTGGGACATGGACGTCAAGCACTTGCCGTCGCTCAAGGGCCTCTACCAGGTCGACAACGGTGCGACGGCGCTGATCGAGGCGGCCGTGAAGTCCTTCGACGACCTGAAGAACATCTGGGAGGGCTACGGGGAGCACTCGTTCCTCCAGGTCGTCGTCACCGACGGCGAGGAGAACGCCTCCGGCTGCTCGGAGAACGGGCAGATGCACATCCGCATGAACGGCACCGAGGGTGCCGCCGTCCTGCGCTCGTGGACGGACCGGATCCGGCAGGCCATGGACGACCTGCCCGACCACTGGACCTCGGCGATCCTGGTGCCGAACTCCCTGGCCAAGCGCACCGCCCAGGGGTACGGGTTCCCGGCGGGCAACATCGCGATCTGGGACGCGGACTCCAGCAAGGGCGTCGAGGAGGCCATCGGCACCGTCAAGTCGGCCGCCACGAGCTTCCTGCGCGGGCGCGAGCAGGGTGTGCGCGGCACGAAGAACCTGTTCACCATGGGCCAGGACCTGAGCACGGCCGACGTGAAGGCCAGCCTCGACGCCCTGGACGCCGGCAAGTACACGCTGATCCCGGTCGATGAGCAGGTGCAGATCCGCGAGTTCGTCACCCGCTCCGGGCACGAGTACAAGACCGGCTGCGCCTTCTACGAGCTGTCCAAGCGCGAGAAGATCCAGGGCTCCAAGCAACTCGCCGTGGCGGAGAAGGACCCGGCCACCGGCAAGATGACGGGACGGGTGTTCTCGGGCCCGGCGGCCCGTCAGCTCCTGGGCCTGCCGCAGTCGGAGGTCACGGTGAAGCCGGGGGAGAACCCGTCGTACACCGTGTTCGTGCAGTCGACGTCCGTCAACCGGAAGCTGGTGCCGGGCACCCGGCTGCTCGTCATCCGGTAGCCGGATCGGTGGTCGGGCCGGGGGCCGGGCCGGCGGCCGAGTCCGCCCGGCGCATGCGGTGCGCGGTGCGCAGGCCCTGTTTGGCGGCGGTCGCGACCAGGCCGCCGAGCGTGGTCCTGGCGGGGTCGTGGGCCACGAGGCGCTCCAGCACCGGCAGCGCGCGGTCGTCGGCGGTGGAGCCGAGGGCGCGACAGGCCAGGGCGCGCAGGTCCGGGTCGGGGTCGGTGGTGAGGGCGATCAGGTCGTCGACCACTGCCGGACCGAAGGCGGCTATGGCCGCGGCGAGGTGACCGGCCTTCGGGTTCCGGCGCTCCAGCATGGTCTGCCAGAGCGCGGCGAGTGCGGCATCGCCGCCGATGTCTCCGAGGGCGCGGGCGGCCGCGGTGCGGACCCACCCGTTGTCGTCGTTCAGCCGGGTGGCGAGGGCGGGGACGGCGGTCCCGGCCCCGAGGAGGCCGAGTGCCTCGCAGGCGCCCTCGCGGGTTTGCGGGTCGGGGTGTTCCAGCAGGGCGGTGATCAGTGGGACGGCGCTCCGGAACCCGAGTTCGCCACAGGCGACCGCGGACCACCGCACCCCGTGGTGCCCGGTGTCGGCAACGGCCCGCAGGAGGCCCGGTTCGAGGTCCGCGTCACCGAAGAGGGCGATCCGGTTGAGGGCCTTCGTCCAGACGGTGACGTCCTGCGTGCGGTGGTCGGAGGCGACGTCGTGCAGGGCCGCGAGGGCCTGCGGGTGGCCGAGTTCGGCCCATCGCAGCAGCGCGTCGATCGCCCGGATGCGGGCCGTGCGGCCCGCCCGCAGCTCGGCGGCGTGGACGGTGACCAGGGAGGCCGGCCCGTCGGGCAGGTGGCCGAGCGCGTCCCCGAGCGGCCCCGCGAGCGAGGGTTCGAGCCCGCCGAGCCGCAGGGCGAGCAGGCCGATCCGCTCGCCGACATCCTCGTCGTAGAGCGCGTTGCGGCACAGGTCGGCGGAGAGCTTGCCGACCGTACGGAACAGCAGGAACGCGGGGTCGGCCCCGTCGAGGGCGTCGATCCGGCCGGACATCGCCGCGGCGACGGCGGCCTGCGGGCGACCGGTGGCCCGCAGGACCGCCTCCGCCCACACGAGCGGTTCGGCCTGCTGCTCGTACAGGAGGCGGCCCCACAGGCGGCGGATGGCGGCGCTGTCGTCGGTCATGCGGTGATCGTTCCACGCGGGGTGCCCCCGGCCAACGGCTTTTCACGGCCGCGGGCCGGGCGCGCCCCGAAGCCGACGAGGGGCGGAACGACCAGGTCAGGCGGCAGCCGTCGCCCGGAGGGCGGCCGACAGGTCGCGGGCCTCGTGCTCGGTCATCCGGGGCGTCTCGTACGGCACCGCGTTGACCCAGCGCTGCGCCAGCCGCGCGATCCGCTCGCCGTAGCGCTCCGCCGTGATCAGGTCGCCACGCGATCCGGCCTGCTCCGGGCCCAGGTCGGCGTGACTCTGGCTCATCAGGCCGAGCCACGAGCCCAGCCGGTTGACGTCGTCGCGGGTGCCGCCGCTCCAGTTGTTGCCCGGCATGTCGCCGACGCCGACCCACTGCATGCCCATCTGGGCGCCGAAGACCGCCAGTTGCTCCAGGACCGTCAGCTTGTCGCCGCTCTGCGAGGCGGACATGGTGAACGCGCCGGCCAGTTTGTCCTTCCACGCCTGCGTCGTGAACGGGGTGAACGCCGCCTCCATGAACGCCTTGAACACCGCCGACACACTGCCCATCAGGGTCGGGCTGCCGAAGACGATCGCGTCGGAGCGGCCGAGCAGCGCCATCACCTCCGGATCGCGCCAGCGGCCCGCCGTGACGTCCTCCGCCCGGATCTCGACGACGTGCACCTGCGCGCCCGGCACCACCCGGGCCCCGTCCGCGAGGTGCTCGGCCAGCACCCGGGTGTGCCCGTGCACCGAGTGGTAGACCACCGTGACGGTGACGGTCGGTGCATCGTGCTCACGGTCAACGCTGTTGACTGCCATGACTGTTCACTACTTCCGTTCGTGGGGAAGCCCTGCTTGCCCCACCATCACAGCCTGCCCGCGGCACGGCATCAACGCCGAACTCCGGCATACAGCGATCGGCCCCGCCGATCGATCGCGCTAGCCTGGCCCCGTGGACAGGATCGAACTCGAAGCATTCGTCGCGGTCGCGGAAGAACTCCACTTCGGCCGCGCCGCCGCACGCCTGCACCGCGGGCAGCCCACCGTCAGCGACGCCGTCCGACGGCTGGAGAGCGCTCTGGGTGGCCGGCTGTTCCACCGCACCAGCCGACGGGTGACACTGACCGACCTCGGCGAAGCGCTGCTGCCCGACGCCCGGGCCACCCTTGCCCAGCTGCGCCGCTTCCAGCAGCGCGGACGCGCCCTGGCCGCCGGCGGCCGGGCCCGCACCACTCTCGTCGTCGCCCACGCCGAATACACCGGCCAGCAGCTGCTGTTGCGCTGCCTCCCGCAACTGCGCGACCGGTTCCCCGACGTGACGATCGTGCCGGAGTGCATGCCGACCACGGCCCAGCTCACCGCCCTGCGCGCCGAGACGATCGGCCTGGGCATCGGCTGGGCGGCCGGCGGCATCAACGGCGTTCGCGCGAGGGTGCTGTCCACCGAACGCTTCGTGGCACTCGTCCCCGCCGCCCACCCCCTCGCCGGGCACGCCGAGTTGAGCGTGGCCGAGCTCTCCACCGCCGACCTGCTCACCTGGCCCCACCAGATCAACAGCGGCCTCTGCGACCGCCTCCTGGCCGCCTTTCAGATCGGCGGAGCCGACCTCCGCATCATCAGGACCGCCGACAGCGTGCAGGCCATCGCCGCCCACGTCGCGGCGGGCGCGGGCATCGGCATCACCGTCGAGTCCGCCCTCGACCACGAGCCGCCGGGACTGCGCATCATCCCCCTCACCGGCCCGTCGACGACCGTCGACCAGGTCGTCCTCACCCCCACCGACCCGACGGACACGGCGACGGCCCTGCGCGACCTGCTGCTCCACGCCTCGAAGGAACCGGCGGTTGCGGATCTCTGACGCCGCTGCCCAGGCGTCAGCCCTTGGCGGCGGGAACCGGTTCGCCCGTGACGCCGTCGACCAGCGCACGGCTGCCGAGCGGCCGGGCCAGGTGCGTGCTCAGCCGGGCCGCACCGCCGTCCTCGCAGCCGATGTCCGGGCCGGAGGCATCGCGGCGTTTCAGGACGATCGTGACCCGGTCGGCCGCTTCGTGGGCGACCAGGTCGGGCCGGTAGTCGCAGCCGCCCCAGTCGACGTGGAGAGAGACCGTGTGGTCGTCGGAGCCGACCGACACCGCGCCGACGCGCGGGTCGTCCACGGCGATCGGGCCCAGCACCGAGGCGTCCCGCACCTTGTACGGCAACGGGTAGGGATCGCCCCACGCGTAGCACGCCGCGACTCCGGCCGCTGCCACGCCCGCCGCGACCAGCCAGCGCCTCTCCCGACGCGTGAGTTCCATCCTCAGGCCCTTCCCCCGTGCTGTGGAGCCGGCACTGTACCGTCACGGAGGCCGCGGCGACGCACCCCGATCGCGAGGCCGGTCACACGCGGAGCGTTTGAACCTCTGCCTGCTCACCGGCCGCGCGGTCGGTTGACAACCGCGCGGCCGGGGACGAGGGTCGACTCCCTGATCGGGTCGACGGGGGAGAGGCCGATGAACCTTGAGGAGCTGAAGCGTCAGGCGCTCCGCGTCCACGACCTCTATGACGAGCTGAACCGCCGTGAGCGCGGCCGGACGTGGACGCGCGGCGACTTCATGCTCGGATTCGTCGGGGACGTCGGCGATCTGGCCAAGCTCGTCATGGCCGAGGAGGGCGCGCGCGACGTCCCCGGTGGCCGGCCGGCGCTGGAGCACGAACTCGCCGACTGCCTCTGGTCGGTGCTGATCCTCGCCCACCACTACGACGTGGACCTCGAAGCCGCCTTCCGCCGGACCATGTCCGACCTCGGCGCGTCCATCGCCGGCAAGCTCGCCGCCACCGCCGACGGTGAGCACACGGGTTCCTGACGGAACGTCAGTCGACGGTCGGCCAGGGCACCGTCGTCTCGGCCGGGGCGGTGTAGTCGGTGCCGGGGACGTCCCAGCCGTAGAGGCGGCCGACCTGGGCCCGGAACCAGGCGGTGTCGGCGAGTTCGGGCAGGGTGTCGGTGGTCGCGGCGGCCCAGCGTTCGTGGACGGCGGCCTGCACCTTGTCGTCCATCTCCCAGCCGTCGAGGCGGATCCGCTGCTCCTCGTCGAGCTGCAGCGGTGCCGCGCCGGTGAGCTGCTGCCACAGGGCGGTGGCCTGCTGCGCGGTGCTCTGGAACCCGTCGCCGAGGACGGCGTGCAGGAGGCTGGTGTAGAGGGCGATGGACGGGATGGCCGTGGAGGCCTGGGTGACGGCCGCGCCGGCGACCACGGTGTGGGCCCGGCCGCCGAGCGGGGCGAGGTCCTGCTGGAGGCGGCGGGCGGTGTCCTCCAGGTGCCGCTTGGCCGCGCCGATGGTGCCGGCCCGGTAGATCGGCGCGGTGAGGTCGGAGCCGACGTAGGTCAGGGCCACCGTGTGGAAGCCGTCCCGGACGAGGCCGCGGTCCGTCAGGGCGTCGATCCACAGCTTCCAGTCGACGCCGCCCATGACCTGCACGGTCGCGTCGCGTTCCGGGTCGGCGGCGGGCGCGAGTTCGAGTGAGCCGACGAGCGGGGTGTCGCCGTCGAACTGCAGGGTCTTTGCCCGGTAGGCGGAGCCCAGGGGCTTGATCACGGAGTGGTGGACCTCGCCGGTGCCGGGGTCGGTGCGGCGGGGCGCGGCGACGCTGTAGACGAGGTAGTCGACCTTGCCGTACCGGGTGGCGAGGTGGTCGAGCGCCTCGTCCTTGGCGGCGGCGGAGAAGGCGTCCGCGTTGAGGAACGCGAAGCCGCCGTCCGTCCCGGCGAGCTCCGCCGCGCGGGCCGTCCGGTACCAGCCGGCGGAGGCGGTGCGGCGTTCGGTCTCGGGGGCCTCGAACGCGATGCCGAGCCCGCGCATGCCGTACGTGCGCAGCGCGGCGACGGTCGCGGCGAGGCCGTAGCCGGCGCTGGAGCCGATGATCAGGGCGACGGGCCCGTCCGCGGCGGCCGGGTCCGCGGCCGCCGGGCCGGTGCGTGCCGTGTCAGCGGGTGCGGTGTCGGCGGGTGCGGTGTGGGTGGGTGCGGGGGTGCGCTCCCAGAGCTCGTCGACGACGGCGGCGCAGCCCCCGGGGTGGGAGTTGAGGTAGAGGAAGCCCCGGTTGCCGGGCTTGATCTCGCGGAGGGTCATCGGTGTCCTTCGTGCCTGGTGACGAGCGTCTTTGCCTTCATCCTGTCGGGTGGGCGGGTGCGGGTATGTGGCGACATGCGCCAGGGTCCGCTCGCGAATCTTGTCGGAGCCGTCCCTACGCGCGCGACGCCTTCGTGGGCGACCGCGGCGACGGCCTGTCACCTGCGGTTTCGGGGGAGGACGGTTCGCCGGAACGGCTCTGCGTGGCTGATTGACTCCCCCTCGGACGGGCCGGAGGCTGAATTGATCTGACGCTGCGTCAGATCAATTGATCCGATGGAGGATTGCTGTGAGAAAGAGACCGGTTCCCCGCTGCACCAGACCCCTGATGGCGCTGCTCGGAACGCTGGCACTGGCGGCGGGCGGACTCGCCCCGGCGGCGGCCGCGTACGAGCGGGGAGGCCCGCAGGTGCTGCTCGTGTGCAACGGCAGCACCGCAGCCTGCCCGAGCGGCGCCGCGCAGCAGTACGGGACCATCCAGGCCGCGGTCGACGCCGCACGCGGCGGTGACTGGGTGCTGGTCTGGCCCGGCGTGTACCACGAGAAGGCCACCGCCGAGGCCGGCGTGCTGATCACCACCCCCGGCGTCCACCTCCGCGGGCTCGACCGCAACCGGGTGGTCGTCGACGGCAGCAACGGCAGCGCGGCGCAGCCCTGCCCGGCCGACCCGGCGCTGCAGGACACCACCGGTCGCAGCGGCGTCGTCGTCTCCAAGGCCGACGACGTCTCGATCGAGAACCTCACCGTCTGCAACTACCTCTCCGGTGCCGACGGCAGCGGCGGCAACGAGATCTGGTGGAACGGCGGCGACGGCAGCGGGCAGATCGGCCTGCACGGCTACCACGGCGCCTACCTGACCGCGACGTCCGGCTTCGGCGCGGCCGACCCGAACGCGTCCATGGCGCAGTACGGCATCTTCGCGTCCAACGCGACGGGCCCGGCGGAGATCGCGCACACCTACGCGTCCAACATGGGCGACTCCGACTACTACGTGGGCGCGTGCCGCGACATCTGCGGGGTGACGCTCCTCGATGCGCACGGGCAGAACTCGGCGATCGGCTTCTCCGGTACCAACTCGGGCGGCTACACCATCAAGGACTCCGAGTTCGACCACAACCGCAGCGGGATCGTGGCCAACTCGCTCAACAACGACGACGCGCCCCCGCCCCAGAACGGCAGCTGCCCGGGCGCGCCGCAGCGATCGTGCACCTTCATCGAGCGCAACTTCATCCACGACAACAACAACCCGAACTCCCCGCTCTCCGGGCTGGCGGGCGCGATCGGCGCCGGCATCGAGATCTCGGGCGGCCACGGCGACACGATCCGCGGCAACCGGATCCAGCAGCAGGGCAGTTGGGGCGTCGTCCTGCACGACTTCCCGGACAGCGAGACACCGCCGCCGCTGAGCACCTGCCAGGGCGGGACGCAGCTGCCCGGCGTCTGCGTCTTCACGTCCTACGGGAACCTGGTGGCGGCCAACGAGTTCGGCCGCAACGGCTTCTTCGGCAACCCGACCAACGCGGACCTCGCCAACGAGTCGACGACGGCGCCGCACAACTGCTTCGTCGGGAACCACGGGACCGACGGCGCCGCCCTCACCAGCGACCCGGCGTCGATCCAGAGCCGCACGGTGGACGGTCCGCCCTGCGGTGAGGGTGCCGGGGTCGGCGACGACCAGCTGCTCTTCGGCGAGTTGGTGTGCGCGGCGGGCTTCGGCCCGTGCCCGATCCCGGACGCGGCCTATCCGCAGCGCACCGGTCTCGACCTGGCGCCGCTCACCGCGCAGGCGAGCATGGAGCGCCCGTGCGCGGGGCTGCCCAGGAACGCGTTCTGCGCGTAGGTGCCGACCCCGGTCTCCGGCCCGGCGGCCCGCGCCGCTGGGCCGGAGGCCGCCTTGTCATATAGGCGTGGTCAAATCACGTTAAAGGCCGATTCGTTGACAGTGCGCCCAAAAAGCAGTTCGCCGATCGCGAGGAGATGATGTCGGCGCCCTGTTATGCCGATTCACGGTGATGGATATGGTGAATGGAGCCAGGGGTGCGGGGGTGGCCACATGTTCGCGTGTGTACCAAAGGGGTGTCGAGTTTTCACTGCCTGCACCTGCGGAGATGGCAGAATGACCCATTCCGGAGAGCCTATCGAAATCTTCACAATCGGCACTGTCGATTCACAACTGATCGAGGGTAGCGTCGTCGTCGTTCCGATTCCTGAATTGGGGGAAACACGCATGGCATCGAACCGGACCGCGAAGGCACTGCTGGGAATCATCACCGCCGGTGCCATCGGTGTCGGTACCCTCGCCGGTGCAGCGACGGCCGCCGCCGCACCCGCGCAGCAGACCGTCACCCGGACCATCACCATCCAGGCCGTCAACAACCTCGGCCTCAGTACCAGTGAGGCCCAGAGCGTGCAGTGCTACGTCCGCGACGCGGGATTCGACCCCGGCGCGATCGACGGCCAGCTCGGCGGCGGCAGCTGGAGGGCCTGGCAGAGCCTCCTCAACGCCCGCGGATACAACGCCGGGGCCGTCGACGGCCAGGTCGGCCCCAACACCATCAGCGGCCTCCAGCGCTTCCTCGTCGCCTGGAGCTACGACACCGGCGGCATCGACGGCGACGCCGGGCCCAAGACCAGGGCCGCGTGGAAGGCCTTCGCCAACCGCTGGGGAACCTGGTGCTGACCAGCGACTGAGCGCGGGCCCGTCCCGGGAGCGATCCCGAGGCGGGCCCGCGCCGCTATGTCCCGTGGTTGGCGAACTCGACGATCCGGGCCGGCGGCGGCGTCCAGCCGCGCGAGGTGTCGACGACCAGGCAGGGCACATCGAGCGCGATCGGGACCCACGACGCGATCGGCCGCTGCCCCTCGGCGATGCGGCGCAGGAGCTCGGAGTCCGCATGGACCGCCCGTGAGGGCTCCTCGGTGGCCCGACGGGCGATGCGGGTGTGAGCGATCTCGGGATCGACGGTGCAGCGCACGACGCGGACGTCGGCCAGCGGCACGAGCGGCGCCAGACCCGGCCGCCACAGCTTGTCCTGGAAGGCGGCCTCCGCCACCAGGTTCGTCCCCGACCGCACGAGCTCGCCGATGCTGCGGAAGAACGTCTCGAACGTCCGCAGGTCGAGGTCGTCGGCGGGATCGGCGCCGGCCGCGACCATCCGCTCCTTGATCTCGTCACGGCACACCAGCGGCCACCCGAGCGCATCGGCCAAGGCATGCGCCAGCGTCGTCTTGCCCGCGCCCGGCGGGCCACTCACGACGACGAGCGCCGGGCGGCGCGGCGGCGTGCCGTCGGGGGTGACTGCGCTGCGCAAGGACGTGCCTTCCCGACCCGCTGCGAACCCGGGCCCACTCGCTGACGATCGCGACCTCGTCGAGGGTCTCACGGGGTCGTAGTTCAGCTCCAGGGCTGTCAGCGGTGACGGCCACGAGGCCGCGACCCGTGACTGTCGGCCGCGCTCATGACGGCCCA
This sequence comes from Kitasatospora sp. NPDC057936, assembly GCF_042887525.1. Classification (NCBI taxonomy): domain Bacteria; kingdom Bacillati; phylum Actinomycetota; class Actinomycetes; order Kitasatosporales; family Streptomycetaceae; genus Kitasatospora; species Kitasatospora sp. NPDC057936. The sequence goes on along the minus strand of NZ_JBHVPD010000022.1, from coordinate 45,759 downwards.
CCGCCGGTGCTGCCGAACCTGGCGCGGTACTCGCTCGGTGTGGTGCCCAGGTGGCGGGCGAAGGCGCGGCGGAGGGTCTCGTCGCTGCCGAAGCCGCTGTGGCGGGCGGCGTTGGTGATGGTGTGGCCGTCGAGGAGGAGTTGTTGTGCGCGGTCCAGGCGGGCGCGTTCGACCCAGCGGGCGGGGGTGGTGTGGAGTTCGGTGTGGAAGAGCCGGGTGAGGTGGCGGGTGCTGACGGCGGCGGTGGCCGCCATCGCGGGGAGGCTGTGGTCGGCGGCCGGGTCGGCGAGGACGGCGTCGGTGAGGGCGCGCAGGAGGTCGCCGCGGGCGGGCGGAGTGGCCAGGGCGGTGGAGAACTGGCTCTGGCCGCCCGGGCGTTGGACGAAGACGACGAGTTCGCGGGCGATGTCCCGGGCGACCTGGGCGCCGTGGTCGTGTTCGACGAGGGCGAGGGCGAGGTCGATGCCCGCGCTGATGCCCGCGCTGGTGTGGAACCGGCCGTCGTGGACGTGGAGGGCGTCGGGTTCGACCCGGACCCGGGGGTGGCGTTGCGCGAGGGCGTGGGCGTGGCGCCAGTGGGTGGTGGCGCGGCGGCCGTCGAGCAGACCGAGCGCGGCGAGCACGAAGGCGCCGCTGCACACCGAGGCGATCCGCTGCGCCCGCTCGGCGAGGGCCGTGGCCGTGGCGAGGAGGTGTTCGTCGGGGCCGTCGGTCGCGAGGTGGTCGGCTCCGGCGATCACGAGTGTCCCCAGGGGCCCGGCGAAGTCCGGGGCCGGGGTGGTGGTGAGGGCCACGCCGTTGGCGGTGGTCACGGTGTCGCCGTCGGGCGAGACGAGGGTGGTCGCGTAGGGGTGGCCGAAGCGGCCGGCCTGGTGGAACACCTCCATCGGGCCGCTGACGTCGAGCAGGGTGACCCCGTCGAACACGAGGAAGGCGACCTGCCGCGTCATGTCCGAATCCGAGGTGTGTGTGTCTGTACGGACATGGCGCCAGCCTACGCCCCCGGGCGAGTGTGGAGGAGTCCACGAGCGGACCACCGAAGGAGAGGGCCATGACGAACGAGACGGTCGCAGGAGTGCGCATCCCGGACAGCGCCCTGGCGCGCGAGGCGACGGAGCTGGTGCGCGAGGCGGCCTCGCCGCTGCTGTTCGACCACTCGCGCCGGGTGTTCGTGTTCGGGGCGCTGCGAGGCGCCGAGCAGGGCCTGGAGTTCGACCCGGAGCTGCTGTACGTGGGGGCGATGTTCCACGACCTGGGCCTCACCGACCGCTTCGCCCGCACCGACCGGCGGTTCGAGATCGACGGCGCGGACGAGGCCCGCCGCTTCCTGACGGCACACGGCGTGGCCGGCGAGCTCGCTCAGCGGGTCTGGACGGCCGTCGCCCTGCACACGACACCGGAGATCCCGCTGCACATGGCGCCGGAGATCGCCCTCGTCACCCGCGGGGTGGAACTGGACGTCCTGGGCATCGGCTACCACGCCTTGACCGACGAGCAGCGCGCCGCCGTGGTGGCCGCGCACCCGCGGCCCGACTTCAAGAACCGCATCCTCGCCGCGTTCACCGAGGGCATCAGGAACCGCCCCGGCACGGCGTTCGGCAACGTGAAGGCGGACGTCCTGGCCCACTTCGTGCCGGGCTTCGAGCGCGGTGACTTCGTCGAGGTGATCAAGGGCTCGGACTGGGCCGAGTAGGACGCGCAGTATCATCCCAGCTCAAGACGGTGAACGAGGCATCCGGAGGGGCGGACCCATGTCGGCCGACGCATGGCCGGAGCTGCTGTTCGGCTCCGAGCAGTTGATCGCGCTGTACACCGGACTGCCGCCCCTGGAGGGCCTGGTGCTCCGGTCGGTGCAGCTGAATCCGCGCGGCGCCGGGGTGACCCTGCGGGTCGAGCTCCCGTGCTTTCCCGACCTCGCTCCGCAGGAGTGGACGGACGCGGGCTGCGACCGGTTCGAGGCGCAGGTCGAGTTCACGGCGGTGGAGGAGGACCTGCGGATGCGGGGCCTGCCCGGCGGCACCGTGGTCGACGTCGAGCTGAGCCGCTACCTGCGGGACCGGGAGCGCCGGATCACGGTCGGGGTGCGCGGGCCGGGGTTCTCGCTGGACTTCACCGCGCACGCCGCGCTCAAGGCGGGGCACCTCAACGCGTACTGCTCCGGCGGCGCCGAACCGTACGCGGCGAAGCGGTGGTTCGTGAGCCCGGTCGATCGACGCCTGTACGGCAGCGTGCTGCCGCCCACGACCGCGAAGGTGTTCTATGGGTGACGGCCACGACTGGTCGGCGGAGTTGGCGAACCCCGGGACGATCCGCGAGGTCCTCGGCGCACCGCCGCCCCTGCTGAGCGACTACGGCCTGGACTCCGTCCTCGTCGACGAGCGCGGCGCGTCCGTCACGTTGCGGTTCTCCGCGTTCGCCGTCCCGGCCGGTGCCGCGGACCTGTGGCGGGAGCGCGGCCACAACGCGGTGGAGTTCGTGCTGGTGTGCCTCGGCGTGACGGACTTCGAGGTGGACGCGTGGTCGGGCTGGCCCACGACCCGCGCCACGCTCACGGGCAGGCGGGTCGTGCTCTGCGGGCGGGGCAAGCACGTGTCCTTCGCGGCGGCCGAGATCCGCGCCGAGCCGCCGGTCGGACGGCTCTGGAGCCGGTACGAGTGACGTGCGCCGAGGGCCGAAGGGGGATGCCCCTCGGCCCTCGCCGCACGACGCGGCCGTTCCATGCCAGTTGCTGATCCTGACGTCGCGCGGAGCGGGCGCGCCCGCGCCGGTTTCGAGCTCGGCCTTGAGGCTCATCAGGAACGTCGCCCACTTGGTGCTGCAGTGGTACATGAACTCCACCGGGTCCCTCCAGTCCTCGTGCCGGAACAGCACGATGGTGTAGTCGTCCTCCCGCTTGAGGTCGAAGCGGATGCGGGTGCCGATCCACTCCTCGGGGCCGTCGATGACCTCCCAGAGGACCCGGCGGCCGGGCTCGGTCTCCAGGACCTTCATGTCGAAGCCGCCGGGGCCGAAGCGGAACCGGACCACGCCGCCGGGGCCGGCGTCGCCGTCGGTGTCCTCGGTCCACCAGCTCGCCAGTCCGTCGACCGTGGTCAGGGCCGTGAAGACGGCCTCCGGGGACGTCGTGACACCGATCCGGTGCAGGATGTCCGCCATGGCGGGTACCTCTCTCTCGTGTGCGGTTCTCGTGCGGGCTCAGCTCTCCTGGCTGCGCTGGATCGCCTCGGCGATCCGCTTGATGCGCTGCAGGCGGGCGTCCCAGGCGGCACCGACCGACGACAGCTGGGCGACGGCGCGGGCGAGTTGGGCCTCGTCGACCTGGTAGCGGCGCTCTCGTCCGGAGGGCGTGTCGTGGACGAGCCCGACCCGGCCGAGGACGCCGAGGTGTTTGGCGACGGCCTGCCGGGTGACCAGGGTCAGCCCGTGGGCATGCCGATCTGCCGGCGTTCGAGCGCCGAGCGCAGCGTCGCGAGCGCCTGCGCGGCGGCCGTCACCGACGCGTCGTCGAGCGTGTCGCCGATCAGCTCGGCGAGCCCCGCCGTGAACGTCCGCTCGGCCGCGTCGACGAGCTGCGCCCCGTCCTCGGTCAGTGCGAGCAGCGAGGAGCGGCGGTCGGAGGGGTTCGGTCGCCGGGCGACCCAGCCCTGCTTCTCCAGGCGGTCGACGCCCTTGCTGGTCGCCCCGATGCCGACCGCGAACCCGGTGGCGAGGTCCGCCACGCGGGCTCCGGGGTGGTCGCGCAGGTACCGCAGGAACTCGAACTGCGAGGTCACGATGCCGTGCCGGGCGCGGAGCCGGTCGTTGAGCGCGTTGTAGAGCCGCGTCTCGCACCGGACCAGATCGGCGAAGAACTCCGGGAGCTCCATCGGCTCATCCCTCGATTTAGATTCCATGGCATATAGTGTAGCGGCAGGTACTTTCGAGGGGAGCCCCATCATGAGCAGGGAACAGCGTGCGCGGATCGACGCGATGCTGCGGCAGCCGCGTCCGGAGAGTCCCCGGACGGTCGAGGAGGTCCGGGCCGGATTCGAGGCGCTGATGGCCGGGATGATCGTGCCCGGCACCATCCGCACCACGGAGACGGCGCTCGGCGGCCGGCCCGCCCTCAGGGTCGAGCCGGACGGTGCGCCACGTGCCGGGACGATCCTGTACTTCCACGGCGGCGGCTGGGTGTACGGCTCGCCCCGGACGGCGCTGTCGCTGACCGGCAACCTCGTGGCCAGGACCGGCGTCGGCGCGTACTCGCTGGACTACCGGCTCGCCCCGGAGCACCCGTTCCCGGCCGCGATCGAGGACACGCTGAGCGCCTACCGGGACCTCCTCGACCGCGGCGAGGACCCGTCGTCGATCGTGTTCGCCGGCGACTCCGCGGGCGGCGGACTCGCCGTCACCGCCTGCCTCGCCGCCCGGGACGCGGGCCTGCCGCTGCCCGCCGCCGTCCTGGCGCTGTCGCCGGGCGTCGACGCGACCCGTACCGGCGACAGCATGGCCACCAAGGAGGACGCCGACCCGATCTTCACCCGCGCGGACCTCGACCGCACCGGTGCCCTGTACCTCGCCGGGGCCGACCCGCACCAGCCGCTGCTCAGCCCGGCCGTCTGCGCCGACCTGACGGGCTTCCCGCCGATGCTCGTCCAGGTGGGCGCCAACGAGCTCCTGCTGGACGACTCCACGCGCCTGGCCGCGCGCGCCGCGGCGGCCGGCGTGGACGTCGTCCTGGACGTCACCGCCGACGCGCCGCACGTGTTCCAGGCCTTCGTCGGGGTCCTGGACGAGGCGGACGAGGCACTGGACCGCGCGGCACTCTTCCTCACCCAGCGCTTGCGCGCAACGGGCTGACCGACCGTCATTCTGTGCTCATCACCCGCGTCGGGTCGCGGTAGACCGCGTCGAGCGCGAGTAGCGCGGCGCCGCGGGTCGTGGCGGTCAGGCCGGTGCGGGAGAGGACGATCTCGCAGCCGCCGGCGTTCGGGGCCATCACGAGGTCGTGGACCTGCTCGGTGACGCCGGGGAGGAGGTGTTCGCCGAAGAAGGCGAAATGGCCGCCGAGGACGACGAGCCGGGGGTTGAGGATGTCGACGAGGAGGGCGATCCCGGGGGCCAGGGCGTCGGCGATGCGGTGGAGGGCGTCGAGCGTGCGGGGGTCCCCGGCCCGGGCGCGGGCGCGCAGTTCGGTGAGGCGGCGCTCGACGTCGATCATCGGGTCCCACACCATGTCGCCGGGGTCGGCGGCGTGGCGCAGGAGGGCGTCGCGGCCGACGGCCGTCTCCCAGCAGCCGCGCCGGCCGCAGGCGCAGGGCTGCTCGGAGGGGACCAGCCGCAGGTGGCCGACCTCGCCCGCGTAGCCGCCGGTGCCGCGCAGGAGCTGGCCGCCGGCGATGATGCCGACGCCGACGCCGGTCTGGCCGGTGACGTGCACGAGGTCGCGGACGCCGGCGGCGGAGGCCGGGACGTACTCGGCGAGGGCGCCGAGCTTGGCGTCGTTCTCCAGGTGCAGTTCGGGGGCGGTCGGGCCGAGGCGCCGGCGCAGGCCGTCGAGCGCCCGGACGCCGCTCCAGCCGATGTTGGAGGCGTACGTGACGGTGCCGGTGGCGAGGTCGACGGTGCCCGGGGTGGCGAGGGTGACGCCGACGACGCGGCCGCCGGCGCGGCGCAGGCGGTCGGCGCCGCGCGCGATCAGCCGGGCGGTGGTGTCGAGGACGGCGTCGGGGCCCGCGGCGCGGACGTCGAAGGGGACGCGTTTCTCGGCGGTGACCTCGCCCTTGAGATTGACGGCGAGGAGGCTCACGTAGTCGACGTCGATCTCGGCGCCGATGCCGTGGACGCCGGTGCCGTCGATCTCGACGCTCTGGCCCGGGCGGCCGACGGTGGTGCGGTCGCGCTCGGTCCCGCCCTCGCGGATGAGGCCGCCCTCCAGGAGTTCGGCCGTCAGGTTGGAGACCGTCGCCTTCGGCAGGCCGGTGTCGTCGGCGATCCGGGTGCGGGTGCGGGGGCCGTCGTCGCGCAGGAGGCGCAGCACGAGCCCGAGGTTGGCGCGGCGGGAGGAGGAGCGGTCGCGGGCGACGGCCGGTCCGGCCATCGCCAGGTTCCGGACGCCGTCGCCGTCGTGTGTGGATCCCATCGCTCGCTCCTTCTCCCTTGACTTCGGCCCGAGTTGGTTCAAACAATAACCGAACGAATTCGCAGTGCCCAGGTTCCCTCAGTACCTCACCGAGGAGGCGCACGTGAAGCCAAGTCCCGTCACCACCACGCTCGTTGCCGCGCTGGCCGCCGTCACCGCGTCGACCCTGCTGGCCGGCTGCTCCTCCGGATCGTCCGGCGGCGCGCCGGGATCGGCGGCCGCGGGCGGCACGGTCGAGCTGGAGTTCTGGGGCTGGGCCCCGGGCTACGACCAGGCGGTCGCGAAGTTCAACGCGTCCCACCCGAACGTGCGGGTGACGTTCGGCAAGACCGCGTCCGGCTCCAAGGGCGGGTACACGAAGATGCTCACGGCGGCCAAGGCGGGCAACGCGCCGTGCCTGGCCCAGGTCGGGTACGAGACCCTGCCGAGCTTCGCCGCCGCGGGCGCCCTCACCGACATCTCCAGGTACACCGGGGACGCCAAGTCGCAGTTCGCCGAGTGGACGTGGAAGCAGGTGACGATCGGCGGGCAGACCTACGGGATCCCCGTCGACACCGCGCCGATGGCGCTGTTCTACCGCAAGGACCTGTTCGCCAGGTACGGCATCACGACGCCCCCGGTCACGTGGGCCGAGTACGCGGCCGACGCCGCCAAGGTGCACGCCGCCGACCCGACCGTCTACCTCGGCGACTTCGGCAACGACGCCTACAACTACGCCGGTCTCGCCTGGCAGGCGGGCGCCAAGTGGTTCGGCACCGGGAACGACCAGTGGCAGGTGAGCCTCGACAGCGCCGCCAACAAGAAGGTGGCCGGCTACTGGCAGGACCTGCTCGACCGGAAGCTCCTGAAGGCGGACCCGAGTTACGACCCGTCGCTGTACGCGGACCTGACGGACGGCAAGATCCTGTCCGACGTCAACGCGGTGTGGAACGCCCCCACGCTGGCGGCGAGCGTCAAGAGCGGCGCCGGTCAGTGGGCGGTGGCGCCGATGCCCGTGTGGGACGCGGCCAACCCCGCCTACGGCAACGACGGCGGCTCGGCCACCGCCGTCCTCAAGGGCTGCGCCCACCCCAAGGAGGCGGCCGAGTTCGCCACCTGGATGAGCACCGACCCCGGCAGCGTGGGCGACCTGATCACGGTCACGGGCATCTACCCGGCCGCGACCTCCGGGCTCGCCAACCCCGCGCTCGGCAAGCCCGATCCGTTCTTCGGCGGACAGGTGATCTTCGACGTGTTCCGGGCCGCGAGCGCGCACATCGCCACCGACTGGCAGTGGGGGCCCACCATGACCCAGACCTCCACCGACCTCGGCGACGGGCTCGGCAGGGCGGGCACCGGCGGCGCGACCCTGCCGGGCGTGCTCGCGGACGTGCAGGGCAAGACGGTGGCTGGCCTGAAGCAGCAGGGCCTCGCCGTCGCCGGCGGCTGACCACCCGTCGACCCGGCCCCGCGCCACCCCCACGGGCGCGGGCCCGCCATGGTCACTCCCCGAGGAGGCAGCACGCCCATGAAGACCGTCCACGCCGGGCGGACAGCAGTGCGGAAGTCCCTGCGGGGCTCCGGAGGCCCCCGTCGCCACGGCCGGACGGCGGCGCTGTTCCTGGCCCCCTTCCTGCTGCTGTTCACCGCCCTCTACCTCGCGCCCATCGGCTACACCGTCCACCAGAGCCTCTTCCGGATGCACCGCTCCGGGCTCGGCCTCACCGCCCCCACCCAGGTGTTCGCCGGCCTCGGCAACTACGCGACGGCGCTGGGCGATCCGGCGTTCCGCGGCTCGCTGCTGCGGGTGCTGCTGATCGGCATCGTGCAGGTGCCGGTGATGCTGCTGCTGGCCCTGGCGCTCGCGCTGCTCCTGGACGCCGGGTCGACCCCCTTCAAGCGGTTCTTCCGGCTGGCCTTCTTCCTGCCGTACGCGCTGCCGGGGGTGGTCGGCGCGATCATGTGGTCCTACCTGGTGGCCCCCGGGCTCAGCCCGATCACCGCCGCGGGCGACCACCTCGGCCTGCACCTCGATCTGACGTCCGACGGCATGCTGGGCCCCACCATCGGCAACATGCTCACGTGGGGCTGGACCGGCTACAACATGCTGATCCTCTACTCCGCCCTCCAGTCCATCCCGCCGGAGATCGGCGAGGCCGCCCTGATGGACGGCTGCTCGGCCCTCGGCGTCGCGTGGCGCATCAAGGTGCCGATGATCCGGCCGGCGCTCGTGCTGACCACGGTGTTCTCCATCATCGGCACCGCCCAGCTCTACAACGAGCCGGCGATCCTGCACACCGTGGCACCGAACCTGAGCAGCACCTACACGCCCATCTACGCCGCCTACAACGCCGTGGACGCCGACAACTTCAACCTCGCGGCCACCGAGTCCGTCGTCCTCGCGGTGCTCGCGTTCGTGCTCTCCTTCGGCTTCCTCAAGCTCGTCCAGCGCCGGGGGGTCGCGCAGTGAACACCACCTCCGGGCGTCAACCCGCCTCCCGCTGGATCGTGTTGGGCGCGCTGCTCCTCGCCTCGGTGTACTTCCTCGCGCCGGTGTGGTGGTTGCTCGTCGCCTCGACGAAGACCAGCAGCGGGCTGTTCTCCGGAAACGGCTTCTGGTTCGGCGACTTCGCGCTCCTCGACAACCTGGACCAGGTGTTCACCCGGCAGGGCGGCATCTACTGGGAGTGGCTCGGCAACAGCGCCCTCTACGCCGTCGGCGGCGCGGGCGTCAGCACGCTGATCTCCGCCATGGCGGGGTACGCGCTGGCCAAATACCACTTCCGCGGGCGGGAGTTGACGTTCAACGGCGTGCTCGCCGCCGTGCTCGTCCCGCAGCCGCTGCTGGCCGTGCCGCTGTACCTGCTGTTCTCCCGACTGCACCTGGTCAACAGCTACTGGGCGGTGCTGCTGCCCAGCATGGTCAGCCCGTTCGGGGTCTACCTCGCGCGCATCTACGCCGCCGCGTCCGTACCGGACGAGCTCATCGAGGCCGGGCGGATCGACGGCGCCGGCGAACTGCGGATCTTCGCCACCATCGCGCTGCGCGTGATGTCGCCCGCGCTCGTGACGGTGTTCCTGTTCCAGTTCGTCGCCATCTGGACCAACTACCTGCTCCCCGTGCTGATGCTGGCCGACGACCACCTCCAGCCGGTCACCGTCGGCGTCGTCGGGTGGCAGTCCCAGCGGGCGATCGGGCCCGGGGCGCCGCCGCTCAACGTCGTCGTCACGGCGGCCATGGTGTCGGCGATCCCGCTGGTCGTCCTGTTCCTGTCCCTGCAGCGATTCTGGCGCGCCGGCCTCACCGCCGGCAGCACCAAGTGAGGAGGCCCGCCGTGCCCGCCAGGTACCACCTGCGGTTCCAGCTCCACGCTGCGTCCGACATCGCCGAACTGGTCCGATTCTGCCGGGAGTCGGGGGTCGACGAGGTCGTCCTGCTGCTCGGGGCCGAGGAGTTCCACGCCGGGCACCCGTCCGGAGCCGCCGAGGACCGGCTGTTCGAAACCGCCCGGAGCGCCTCGGAGGCGCTCCGGGCGGCCGGGCTCGACGTCAGCCTCAACCCCTGGGTGACGGCGGGGCACGCCGACCGTGGGCGCGTCGACCGGCTGGGCTTCGCCCCGATGGTCGGCCCGACCGGGACGGTCGCCACCGCCCAGGCCTCCTTCGCGTGCCCGCGCTTCCGCTCGTGGCTCACCGCCCACTACGGGCGGTTCGCCGAGCTCGCGCCCCGGGTGCTGTGGCTGGAGGACGACTTCCGCTACCACAACCACGCGCCGCTGGGGTGGGGTGGCGGATTCGAGCCGCTGATGCTCGACCGGCTGGCGGAGGCGGTGGGGGAGACGGTGACCCGGGAGCAGGCCGTCGCCGCGGTGACGGCCCCCGGCGATCCCCACCCCTGGCGTGTGCAGCTCCAACGGGTCTGGCGAGAAGCACAGTTGGAAGTGGCCGAGGCGATCGCGAAGGCCGTCGCCGAACGGTCGGAAGGGCGGACGCAGCTCGGGCTGATGAGCTCCGAGCCCGGAGTCCACTCCGTCGAGGGACGCGACTGGCCGGCCCTGTTCGACGCGCTCGCCATCGACGGACGCGTCTCCCACCGGCCGCACTTCGCCCGCTACTCCGACGCGCCGGGGCGCGAACTGAGCTTCTCCGTCTGGATGCTGGAGGTGCAGCGGGCACTGCGGCCCGCACACGTGCGCAGCGAACCGGAGGTCGAGAACTGGCCGCACACCGCGTGGTCGAAGTCCGACACCCAGACGTGGTCCGAGCTCGTCGTCGCCCAACTCGCGGGCTCGGACGCCCTGTTCCTCAACGTTCACCCGATGCAGTCCGGCCGGGCCGGGCGCTTCCCGCGCGTGGCCGAGCTGCTGCGCAGGTCGCGGCCGGCGCTCGACCGCGTGGCGTCGAAGGGGGACACCGCCGGTGTGGCGCTGCCGGTGCGGCAGGACGCGGCCGCCCACGTGCGGACCGTCCGCGGCGGGGACCTCGTCGACCTGGCCGTCGACCCCGGCCCGGGGGCGGACTTCCTGCTGCGGTACGGCGTCCCGGTGACGGCCGGGGACGCGCCGGTGCGGGTGCTGTTCGGGCAGGTGGCGTGGGCGTACGGCGACGCGGAGCTCCGGCGGATGCTCGGCGGGGGACTGCTGCTGGACGGCACGGCGGCGCGCATCCTCGACGAGCGGGGGCTAGGGAAGCCGCTCGGCGTGACGGTCGAGGAGGTGGTGGGGAGGGACTCGGCGTCCGCGCCGGGCCCGTACGCGCTGGAGCGCCGCGGCGACGTGTTCCTGAGCGTCAACGGCCAGCCCGCACTCGCCCGGCTCCGGCCCGCGGCGGACACCGAGACCTGGACGGAGATCCTGACCCCGGACCTACGGGTGTGGGGCCCGGGCCGGTGCGTCCACACCAATGAACTCGGCGGTCGGATCTGCGTCTTGGCCGCGACGGCGGTGGACCTGCTGCCGTACGACGACGACGGGCAGCAGCTGTTGCACGAGATGCTCCGGTACCTGGAGGGCGAGGACCCGGCCCTGCCGCTGGTGACCGGCGGCCCCCACCTGATCCCCCACCTTTCCCGCACCCCCGACGGCCTGCGCCTCGCCGTGGCCAACGGCAGCGCCGACCCGGCCCACGTCCGCATCCACCTGCCCGGCACCCCCGCAGGAGCGGAGGCGACGCTGCTCCGCCCGTTGGCGGCCCCGGAGCCCGTCCCGGGGGTCGTGACCGGCGGCCTCGTCGAGTTCGACGTACCGCTGCCGCACCGCGGCTGGCTTCTGGTCGAGTGGCCCCGAAGCCGGCGTTCGGCGGTGTCGGCGCGGGCGCGCCGGTAGGCGGCTCCTGCGGCGTCCGCCCGGTGCCCGGTTTCGCCCGGCGCACCGCGACCCGCGTCCTGCTCGAGTGGTGCCGCCGATGGTCGCTGGAGCGGTTGCGCAGGGAATCAGCGGATGCTGGCCCAGTCGATTTCCGGTTCCTCGACCGTGTCGATCACTGGGGACTTCTTCTCCGGGGTCTCGCCGTAGCGCCATCGACCGTCGACATGAACATTGAGGATCACTGATCACCTGTACCGTCAGGGAGCCGTGGCCTCGTGGCCCGGATCGTATCGGCGGCCCGGTGCAGCTCGGCGAGGACCGTCCGGACGGCCTTGCGCGCGGTGCGCTCGGGCCGGTGGAGCACGTCGACGTGCCGTCGGGCCTGGACTCCGCTCAGCGGCCGGAGAACGACGTCGGGGTGCGGGCGGGCGGTCCAGCGCGGCATCAGGGCCAGCCCGCCGCCGGCGGCCACCACCTCGGCGACCACGGCGAATTCGTTGATGCGGTGAACGATGTCGAGCCGGCGGTTCGCGACGCTGGCGATGGCCTCGATGGTGGCCATCAGCGGGAAGCCGTCGTGGACCGTGATCCACGGCTGGTCGGCCACGTCCTGCGGTGAGAGCCGCGGCCGGGAGGCCAGCGGGTGGCCGGCCGGCAGGGCGACGTCGAGGGGCTCGCGCAGCAAGGTGTGGGCGATCACGGTGCGCGGCCAGGGCGGGGCGTGGTCGAGGCGGTGAGCGAGCACGAGGTCGTGGTCACGGGTGAGGGCGGGGAAGCGGTCCTGGGCGACGTCCTCGTCGGACAGCGCCAGACGAGGGTGACCGGCACCGGCGAGGCCGCGTAGCAGGAGCGGGAAGAACGCCGACCCGGCGCTGTGGAACGCCGCCACCGAGACCTCGCCGTCCGGCTGTTCCACGAAGTCGGTGACGGTGTGGCGTGCCCTGGCCAGAGCGCTCTCCACCTCGATGGCCGCCACCGCCAGGGCCCGCCCGGCGTCCGTCAGCACCACCCGGCGCCCGGCGCGTTCGGTGAGCGGGACGGGGATCGAACGCTGCAGCAGCCTCAGCTGTTGCGAGATGGCCGACGGCGTCACGTGCAGCGCCTCGGCGACCGCGGTGACGCTCCCCAGCTCTCCCAGTTCCCGCAGGACCCGCAGCTGTCTCTCATCCACGCCGACAGTGTAGGGCTGCTACAGGTTCGTTGAAGAAGTTGGTGGTGGCCTTCAATTCCCTGGTCGGGCAGCGTAGGGGCATGCCCATTGCCCGCCGCACCGATGCGGTACTCCTCCTCGTCGCACTCGTCTGGGGCTCCAGCTATCTGGCGGCCAAGACGGCCACCGCCGCGCTCCCGGTCCTGGTGGTGCTGTTCGCCCGGTACGCGGTCTCCGCGCTCGCGTGCGGAGCCCTGGTCGCCTTCGGCCGCCGGGGGCGGCGCTTCACCCGCGACGAGGTGCGCACCGGGTCCGTCCTGGGCGTCACCCAGGCGACCGTCCTCGTGCTGGAGACCTACGGGGTGGCGCACACCAGCGCCGCCAATGCCGGACTGATCATCAGCCTGACCATCGTGCTCACCCCGCTGATGGACCGCAGCGCGGGCCGCCGCCTGCCCGCGACGTTCTTCCTCGCCGCCGGCCTGTGCGTCCTGGCCGTCGGGCTGCTGAGCTCCAGCACCGGGCTGCACGTGCCGCGACTCGGGGACGCCCTGATGCTCGCCGCCGCGGTCGTCCGGGCCGGGCACGTCGCGCTCGTCGGACGGCTGACCGCCGGTCGGCCCGTGGACCCGCTCCGCCTGACGAGCGTCCAGACCGTCGTCGGTTCGGCCCTGTTCCTGCCGGCCGCCCTCGGCCACCTGCCCGACCTGGCCCACGGCAGTGTCACCACCTGGACCCAGCTGGTCTACCTCGCCCTGTTCTGCAGCGTGTTCGCCTTCCTCGCCCAGACGCAGGCCGTGCAGCGCACCTCCGCCAGCCGGGCGAGCCTGCTGCTGGGAACCGAACCGATCTGGGCCGTCGCCATCGGGTTCGGCCTCGGCGGCGAACGGCTCACCCTCTGGGCCGCCCTCGGCGCCGTGCTGATGATCGCCGGGACCTACTGGGGACAGGCCATCGAACGCACCCACCGCGCCGCAGCGCAAACCGTGAAGGAGGACCCGGCGTGCCGGGCGACGACACCTGTCAGCGCCTGATCACCCCGTTCGACACCACCGGGACCCCGTACCGGCTCATCGACCACTACCCGGACGGCACCACGGAGCCGGTCAGTGCCCGGCGCGGGCACCCGACTCCCAGGCCACGAAGCGGGGGCCGGTGCGCGGCCGGGCACGAAAGCCCGTGGATCCGTGGCTCGTTGCCGTGATCGAGCTCCGGTAGGGCATCCGTTCCGGAGGAAATTCGGTGGCCGGTCTGCCCGTGGCGTGGCAGGGTGGCGGCCATGACGTCGATCCGAAGGGGCGATGCCGCGTAAGTCGCCCGGCGCCGTGCGCGCCCAGACGCGGTGGATCCGGGCCCGGTCCCGAGAGTTCAGTCAGGTTCGAGGCTTGCGACGAGGCGCCCAGGGCGCGGTCAAGCGCCTTGAGGCCCAAAGGTTCCGGCCCGGCTTCCTGAGCGATGCGCTCGGCCGGTACGAGCAATTCCTGCGCCGGCCTGGCCGATGGCTCTACGTGGTGCTGGAGGATTGCGAGTGCCACGACGTGTTCGGGAGCCGGGACGATCTGCAAGCCATGCTCGATGCACTGCCGTCGGCCGCACGCCGTGAACTGAGCCGGATCGTGGCCAGGCTCGACGCGGAGTTCGAGCGTCGTACCCTGCCGGATCCGTACGCGTCCTCATGGTTGACTCACCATCGGTCGCCGAGCCTCCCCTGGTGGCGCCGGCGGTTGACCGTTTGGTGGCACGAGACCTGACTCGTAGGGCGGGGTTCATGGAACCGACGACTCCGGCGGCAGGGCGGTCAGGGGCCGCCTCGGATGAGCCGCAGGCGCGCCGGATGCCGCCGGCCGCGCTCTGCCGGTCGGGGTTTCGGGTGGCGTGTTCCTGGCAAAGTACTTCAACCATGGGCTTATCACCGGTCGCCGGGCATCCCGCTGTCGCCGTCTTCCGCGAACCCCGAGCCGGACGGCCAGTCCCGGTACTGGGCCCGCGAGTTGACGCCGAGGCGGGGCGGACCGCGCGCGTGCTGGCCGGGGTGGCGACCCACGGCCGGCCTGTCGAGCGGGCCCTCGCGCTACGGCAGGCCACCGCGGCTGCAGGTGAGTTGGTGGCCGCGCTGTCGGCCCTGGGCCCGGCGCCGGCCGGAGAGGACCTCCCGGCGGAGTCGACCAGTCAGTCGTACTTCCGGGTCCGCGAGGTCGAGCTGTCGGATCAGCAGGCCGCCCTGCACGGCACCCTGGTCGTCCACCGCGGCCTGGAAGACCTGTGCGACGCCCCGCTGTCGGGAGCCGACCTGGCGCTGGAGCTCGCGGGCATGCGGCAGTCGGTGCTCGACCTCACCGGCGCAGCACCGGGCGACGACCCCGAATCCGTCCCGCCGATCGCCGCTCCCGAGCCCGGTGCGGGGCCGTCGTTGGAGAGCGCGTGGAGCGCCCGGTGGCTCATCGGGCACCAGGTCCACGTCCTGTTCAACGTCTGCGCCGCGGTCGCCGTGGCCGATGCCGCCCGGCAACTGCGGGACGGCGACGGCGATGGCGCGCTGCTGCGCCTCGCGGATGCGACGGTGTACGTGCGCGGCTTCCCGGCGGCCATGAACCACGCGAGTACGATCCCGGCCGACTACTACATGGCGGCGATACGCCGGACCATGGCGCCTCCGTCGACGGACGTCCCGTTGAGCGGGCGCCAGCACCGCGGCTACAAGCTGTTCCGGGCGGCGATGAAGGACCTGCTCGCGCTGGTGCCCGACTCCTACGAGCAGCTCGCGGCCCGTGCCCCCGAGCTGGCCGAGGCGCGGGGCGCCCTCCTGGAGGCGGACATCGTCGACGCCGAACGGCACGTCACCCTCGCGTACTCGATGGTCCATCTGCGGCGCTCCATCGCTCAGCGGCCCGAAGGCCCCGACAACGCCGTCGCCGAACTACGGCTCATGCGCCATCGCCGCGCGGCCCAGTACGCCCCCCTGATCCGGTTCGGTGACCACTACATCGCCGACGCCGTGGCCGACCTGCGCCACTCCTGAGTCCGCGCGTCCGCCTCCCACACCCCCGGCAGGAGACCCTGATGCCCGAGACGACGCCCGGCACCGTCCAACCCGCTGCGGCGGCCGACTGGGAGCTGGATCCGGCCGATGCCGGTACGTGCGAGCGGCTGGCCCGCACCTTGTGCATCAGCGGGAACGACCAGGTCGACAGCCCCGAGTGGCTGGAACGGGCCCGGGACGCCTGGGAGGACCTCCCGCTACCACTGCGCCGCGCGGTGCGCCGGTTCCGAAGGCACTCCGGCCCGCAGGGCACCTTGGTGATCGGCGGCCTGCCCGTCGACCAGGCGGCCCTGCCGACGACGCCGGCCGTACCCGGCTCGGTCCAGCGCCGGGCGACCGTGCCGGCCGCGGTGCTCACCATGGTGGCCTGCGGGCTCGGCGAGCCGCTCGCCTACCTGGCCGAGAAGTCCGGCGCCCTCGTGCAGGACGTCGTGCCCGTGCCCGGACAGGAGACCTTCCACGGAAACGCCGGTTCGGTGCCGCTGTCCTTCCACACCGAGAACGGCTTCCACCCCCACCCGCCCGACTACGTGGTCTTCCTGTGCCTGCGCGCCGACCACGACCGGATCGCCGGCATGCGCGTCGCCGGCCTCCGCGAGGCGCTGCCGCTGCTCACCCCGGCCGGCCGCCAGGCCCTGTTCGCACCGGAGTTCATCACCACGCCACCACCCTCCTTCGGCCCCGACACCGCCGGGGGCGCGCCCGATGCCGAACCCCGACCGGTGCTGTCCGGAGCCGCCGAGGACCCCGACATCCGCATGGCCCAACTCGTCACCACCCCGCTCACCCCTCGGGCCGCCGCGGCGCTGGCCGAATTCGGGCGCGCCTGCGAGGCGAGCGCCCGCACCCTGCGCCTGACACCCGGCGACCTGGTCGTCATCGACAACCGCGTCACCGTCCACGGCCGCACCGCCTTCCGGCCTCGCTACGACGGAGCGGACCGCTGGCTGCAACGGACCTACGTCACCACCGACTTGCGGCGCTCCCGCGACCACCGCCCCCACGACGGCCACGTACTCACCCGCTGACCGGGGGCGCAAGGGGTTTTCGCCGACCGGCGGCCTCGCAGGCTGTCAAGGCGCCGAGATCGGTCAGCCGTGATCGTGATCCGGTCACCGGTGGGTGATCTCCGCTCGGCGGCCTCGACGGCCTCGTAGCGTCGCGGCTTCGGAACAAATGCTGGAGGGTTCATGACAACCATCGATTCCCTGCCCGCGTCACCCGTCGAGCAGCGGACCAGCGATGCACTCGTGGTCCTGCCGACCCCGGCGGCGGTGACGGCCCCGCAGGGGGGCCGTGCGGAACGCGGCATCACCCGGGAACGCGTGGGCTCGCGCGGGCTCTGCCTGAGCCGCCTGGTGATTCCGCCGCTGACGACGGAGCAGGCGCACCTCCACGCGGACCACGAGACCGCGATCTACGTCGTCAGCGGGGAGATCGAAGTCCGGCACGGCGAGCGGCTGGCGGAGGTCACCGTCGCAGGTCCGGGCGACTTCGTCTACATCCCGCCCAGCGTGCCCCACCAGCCGATCAACCGCAGTCGGACCCAGGAGGTCGTCGTCCTGGCCGCGCGCACCGACCCGCACGACGTCGAGAGCCTGGTGCTGCTGCCCGGCGCGCCGGACTGACCTCGCACCGACCACCCGCCCGGCGCCCTCGGACGTCAGTGCCAGGCCGCCAGGTCGACCACGCGGGTGAGGGCGGGTGCGTGTTCGACGGTCCGTCGGCGCTCCGCGTCGCCGACGGTGAGGATGACCAGGCCGGCGAGCGCGCTCCAGTCGGCGTGGCCGGCCGAGGGGAGCAGCACGGCGTAGGGGTGGCCGGAGACGTGGATGGGCAGGCCGCCCGCCCAGCGGTCGTCGGTGATCTGTTCGTGGGCGAGCCGGGCGGGTCGTCCGCTGTCCTTCTCCGTCCATCGGGCCGCTGCGGCTTCCAGCCGCCATCTGCGTCCGAGTGGCATGGCGGTCCGCCAGTCCTTCCCCACCACCTGGCCGGCGTGCCGTTCGCGCCGGCGCTGCTGGTCTCGTTCCTTGCGCTTGGTCCGGTGGCGCTGGTCGGCGTCGGAGTGCGCGGCCGCCTGCTCGACGTAGCGCGGCGCGGTCCACAGCACCCGGTGGTCGTCCTCGCCGGCGGGCACCCGGTGGGGGATGACGCGGCGGCCGAGGACCCAGGCGACGAAGTCGTCCAGCGGGGCGGTGACGGTCTTCCATTCGCCGTGGCCGTGCGGGCATCGGCACTTCTTCCGGCACGGGGTGACGGTGAACCGGCTCAGTCCGGTGCCAGCGGTCCACTGGTCGGCGGAGCCGGGCCGGGGCGTCGAGACGACGATGGACGGGACGGCGCCGACCCACGTTCGGGCGGACAGCGTCACCCAGCAGGCATCGATGCCGTCGGCGGCGTACCGGTCGGTGCGCTCGCGGACCTCGTCGCGGGTGATCGGGGAGAGCTGCGCCTCCCACGCCATGCGGTGGGCGCCGTCGGGGGAGGAGGCCATGACGTCCGCCCGCCACGTGCCGTCCGGGGCGCGGACTTCGAGGTCGGCGTACCAGCCGGCGGCCCGTGCGGCGTGTGCGAGCTGCAGCTTCACGAGGTGGTGCTCCATGCTCTCCTGTGCCAGCGCGCAGGTGGGTGCTCCGCGGTCGTGGGCGAAGAACCGCAGCCCGGTCGGCGAGACCTTCGCGTGGAGGCCGTGTCCGCACTCCGGGCACGCGAGCGGCACGCGCGGTCTCGCGCGGTGGACCGCGGTCCACGCCCACCCGCAGCCGAGGTCGTCCCGCGTCGCGTCCAGTCGGCCCCGATCTCCGTGCACCGCGGTGAACGCCACGGAGCCCTCCCCTCTCCCTGCAGCCCGTGCCCCCGTGCTGCCGCCCCGGCGTCAGTCCTTCCCGGCCCGCCGGGCGTTCATGACCGCGCCTTCGTGATCGCACGATTGTGCCAGGCGGCGAGACCGGTGGGTTCCGGCTCGGACACAGCAGGGGAGGACCGGAAGCCCACTTTCAAAAGCCCGGGCCGGCCTCTACGCCCGCACCTCCCGTTCGTCCGTCCGCCGCTGCGGCCGCGCGCTGCGCCCACACCGGGGGACCATGGAGCTGCGGAGGTGCTCGGCCGGTGAGGCGGTGAGTTCGGCGGCGGTGGGTTCGGCGGTGGCGGTGAGTTCGGCGGTGGGTTCGGCGGCGGTGGGTTCGGCGGTGACCGGGAAGCTGCGGGTGTACCTGGGAGCGGCACCGGGGGTCGGGAAGACCTACGCCATGCTCGCCGAGGGCCGCCGGCTGCGCGACGGCGGGCTGGACGTGGTGGTCGGCCTCGTCGAGACCTACGGCCGCCGGGGGACGGAGGAGCAACTGGCCGACCTGCCGGTGGTCCCGCGCCGGCGCGTGCCGTACCGGGGGATCGAGCTGACCGAGCTCGACCTCGACGCCCTGCTCGCCCGCCGGCCCGCGCTCGCGCTGGTGGACGAGCTGGCGCACACGAACGTCCCGGGCAGCCGCAATCCCAAGCGCTGGCAGGACGTGCAGGATCTCCTGGACGCCGGGATCGACGTGGCGACGACCCTGAACATCCAGCACCTGGAGAGCCTGAACGACGTGGTCGAGCAGATCACCGGCATCGTCCAGCGGGAGAAGATCCCGGACGAGGTCGTCCGGGCCGCCGACCGGATCGAGCTGGTGGACCTCAGCCCCGAGGCACTGCGCACCCGGATGGCGCAGGGCGACGTCTACGCGGCCGACCAGGTCGACGTGGCGCTGGACAACTACTTCCGGGCCGGGAACCTCGGCGCGCTGCGGGAGCTGGCCCTGCTCTGGCTGGCCGACCGGGTGGAGGAGGAGCTCGCCGACTACCGGGCCCGGCACGGCATCCGGGCGCCGTGGGAGACCAAGGAGCGCATCGTGGTGGCCCTGAACGGTGCGCCGCAGGGCGAGCACCTGATCCGGCGGGGCGCGCGGACGGCCACCCGGGTGCACGGTGTCCTGATCGGCGTGCACGTCCGCGCGGACGACGGGACCCTCCAGCGGGAGCCGCCCGCCCTGGCGGGCCAACGGGTGCTGCTGCGCGAGCTGCACGGAACCTATGTCGAGATCACCGGCGACGACGTGGCGGGAGCCCTGGTCGACTTCGCCCGGACGGAGAGCGCCACCCAGATCCTGCTCGGGCCGACCAGCCGCTCGCGGCTGCGGGAGCTGGTCAGCGGTTCGGTGATCAACCGGGTGATCCGGCTGGCCGGGCCGATCGACGTCCGGGTGCTGCCGCCGCCCGGGCCGGATCTGCTGGCGCTGCCGCGCGGGCCGCGGCCACGGCGGCCTGCCTTCGTCACCGCGCGGCGGCGCCGGTTCGGCTGGCTGCTCGGACCGCTCGGTGCGGTGGTGGTGGCGAGCGTGCTGTCGCCGCTCCGGGTCTCGCTCGGCCCGTCCGGTGCGCTGCTGTGCCTGCTGCTGGTGGTGGCCGGGGTCGCCCGTCTGGGAGGGCTCGCACCGGCCGCGGCCACCACCGTGGCCTCGGCGCTGGCGGCGGACTGGTTCTTCACGACGCCCTGGCACAGCCTCGTGGTCGAGCGGGCGGCGGATGCCGGGGTCCTGGCGGTGTTCCTGGTGGTCGCCGGGATCATCAGCCACCTGATCGACGGGCTGGCCCGCCGCTCCCAGCAGGCGACCCGCGCCCGCGCGGAGGCGCAGGCGCTCGCCCGGTTGGCGGGGGAGTCGGTGCAGGACGGGGAACGCGCGCTACCCGAGCTGCTGGAGGGGCTGCGGCTGGCGTTCGGCCTGTTCGCGGCGGGCATCCTGGCGCGCGACGGCACGGGCTGGCGCCCGGACGCGGCCGCCGGCGGGCCGCTGCCGGGCCGGCCGCAGGACGCGGCGTTCGCGGCCGAGCTGGACCCGGACACCGTCCTGGTGCTGGCCGGCCCGACCCTGAGCGAGGAGAACACCCGGCTGCTCGGCCCCTTCGTGACCCAGCTGCGCCTGCTCCGGGAGCTGCAGCGGGTGACCGCGCAAGCGGCGTCGGCACAGGCGATCGCCCGCACCGACGCCCTGCACACCACCCTGCTGGAGGCCGTGGCCCACGACCTGCGTGAGCCGCTGGCGGGGATCAAGGCGTCGGCGTCGAGCCTGTGCTCCGACGACGTCGACTGGCCGCCGGAGGACGTCCGCCGCTTCTCGGCGATCATCGACGCCGAGGCGGACCGGTTGAACCGCATGGTCGCCAACCTGCTCGACCTGAGCCGCCTGCAGGCCGGTCGGGTGCCGGTGACCCTCTGGCCGACCGACGTGGCGGACGTCCTGGTCGCCGCGGTCGGCAGCCTCCCGCTCGCGGGTGCCCCGGTGGTCCTCGACCTCCCGGAGGGCCTGCCGCCGGTGGAGGCCGACGCCGGCCTGCTGGAGCGGGCGCTGGCGAACGTCCTGGCCAACGCCCAGACCTGGTCACCGTCCGGCGCCCCGGTACGGGTGGACGCGGGCGCCGTGGCGGACCGGGTGGACGTGCGGGTGGTCGACCACGGCCCCGGCATCGGCGACCGGCAACGCGAGCACCTCTTCGAGCCGTTCCACCGCAGCCGCCGCGGCGCCGGCGGGCGGGTCGCCGGCGTCGGCCTCGGACTGACCGTGGCGAAGGGCTTCACCGAGGCGATGGGCGGCGAGCTGACCGTCGAGAGCACCCCCGGCGGCGGCACGACCTTCGTCTTCGGCCTCCGCCGGGCCGTCGCGGCAAGCCCCGGTTAGGTCATCGGGTACCGCCACCAGCCCTGACCGGTGGCGCCAAGGCCGCGTCAAGACGGCTGCCGTCCGCGTCAAGGATGCGCCAGGGCGGGCGGACGGACATTCGACCGCACCTAGCGTGATCTGTGAGGAAACGGTTCGCCGCCCGGGCGTGGGGCCTGGCGGTGAACCGTTTGCCGACTCCCGACCCCCGGCGGGTTCCGCCGGGGGAGGTTCGGCGGCCAGGGTGAAAGACAGGGGAGGGGCGCGCGGCGATGCCGGCGGGAACGCCGAGCGGTACGGCGGTCGTGGAGAACGCGGTCGTGTCGGAGACGAAGCGACATCCGTGCCGGGCTTGCTGCCTGCCACCGGCCGACGGGCAGCGCCGCCGTCTGGCCCGCACCCCGCCGTCTGGCCCGCACCCCGCCGTGCCGGTCCGCCTCCGGACGGCCTCGGCGCCGTAGGGTCCTCTCCGAGGACACGGGGCCCGGCCGGTCGCCAGGACCGGGGCGTTCGGAAGCGCGTCGGGCCACGGGACGGACGAGACGAAGGGCTGGCACGTCACATGCAACAGCGCAGTCTGCGGGACCTCCAGGTGTCGGCCATCGGCCTCGGCTGCATGGGGATGTCCGCCTTCTACGGCACGGCCGACCAGGACGAGGGCGTCGCGACCATCCGGCGCGCCCTGGAGCTCGGCATCACCTTCCTCGACACGGCGCAGGTCTACGGACCGCTCACCAACGAGTCCCTGGTCGGCGAGGCCGTCCGGGGGCACCGTGACGAGTACGTGATCGCCACGAAGTTCAACTACCGGATGGACAAAGCGGTTCCGGGCGACATGTCGACGGTGGGCCGCCAGGACGGCTCGGCCGAGCACGTCCGCGGCTCCGTCCACGGTTCGCTCGAACGGCTCGGCACCGACCGGATCGACCTGTACTACCAGCACCGGGTCGACCCGACCGTGCCCATCGAGGAGACCGTCGGCGCGCTCGGCGAACTGGTCGCCGAGGGCAAGGTGCGGCACATCGGGCTGAGCGAGGCGAGCGCGGAGACCATCCGCCGCGCCCACGCCGTCCACCCGGTCACCGCCGTCCAGAGCGAGTACTCGCTCTGGACGCGGGACGTGGAAGCCGAGGTGCTCCCCACCTGCCGGGAACTGGGAATCGGCTTCGTGCCGTACTCCCCACTGGGCCGCGGCTTCCTCGCGGGCCGCTTCAGCTCCCCGGACGAGCTGGACCAGGGCGACTTCCGCCGCACCAACCCGCGCTTCACGGAGGCCAATCTGGCGGCCAACCTCCGGCTCGCGGACAAGGTGAAGGAGATCGCCGCGGAGAAGGGCATCACCCCGGCCCAGCTGGCGATCGCCTGGGTACTGGCCCGCGGCGAGCACCTCGTGCCGATCCCGGGCACCAAGCGCCGCACCTACCTGGAGCAGAACGCGGGCGCGGTCGACGTCGAGCTGACCGACGGGGACCTCGCCCGCATCGACGCCGAGCTGCCCGAGGTGGCGGGCGAACGCTACGACGAGGACGGGATGCGGGCGGTGAACCGCTGAACGGGCCACCCGCTGCTTCGGTCTCCGCATGACTCGGAGCCCTGGAGCCCTGGGCCGCGCTGCCCGCCCCGGACGGGCCCGTGGGGCGGGCGGTGCGCGGAGAACGGTCCGGGGCGGCGGGTGTGTGTTGTACTGCTGCGATGAGTGCCGAGTATGAGCTTGGGCAGGTCATTGCCCGTCGTGAGCTGGTCTTCACCGCTCCGGACGGGACGCAGGCGCCCGTGCTGGTGGCAGTCGGGGCGCCGTGCCGCGACCCGGAGGGGCCGGACTGGTACTGCCCGTACCGGATCACCGGACACCCCGGCGTCGCCGACCGCGTGACGGCGATCTTCGGCGTCGACTCGGTGCAGGCGTTGCAGCTCGCCCTGGCCCGTCTTCCCGACGAGTTGAGCGACGCGGCCGGGCTGACCTTCCTGGGCGGGACGGACCTGATGCTCGGGGGCGACGGTTCGTGAGGACGGGAGCCGGGTGATGCGTGCCGGCGGCCGCTCCCGCCGCCTCCGGCCCGCGGTGCCGTGGCCGGGCGCGCGCCGCCGCGGAAAACCGGGTGCCCGCGCGGCGTCCGCCGGGCACAATCGTCGGCGATGCCTCAGCTGACTGCCGACCGGCTGCTCGCCGCCGTCGAACCGTTGCCTCACCCGCTCCGGCTGCGCGAGGTGGCCCGCACCGCCGCCTCCCTCGCCTCCTCCGAACTGCTGCTCCTGCTCGCCGAGTTGGACGGCCTTGGTCCGTACGAACGTCGACTCGCCGCGTTGGCCGCCCTCGCCGGACGGCAGGCGCGCCATCTGATCGACCGGATCGACGACCCCGACCCGGTGGTGCGCCGCTACGCGCTCCGGGCGGTCGGGGAACTGCCCGTCCCGGGAGACGACCTCGAGTTCGCGATGCTCACCGCCTCGAAGGCGGTCCGTGCGGAGGTGGCCCGCGCCATCCTGCGGGCCGGGCGTACGGCGGTGGCCGACCGGCTGGTGCCGGTCGTGCGCAGGCGCTGGGGCGTGGCCGAGGCGGCGCGGCTCCTGCCGGTCTGCTCGGCCGAGGTCGTTGCCGCCGAACTGCCGCTGCTGGCGCATGCGATCACCCCCTCCACCTCGCTCGGCCGCCGCCACCCGGTCGCCGTGCTGGACGAGGCCGGGCGTCAACTCGCCGACTTGCCGTACGGGCTGAGGCAAGGCTTCTGGGAGCGGAACGCCCTCGGCCTGGCGGCTGCCGCCACCCGCGAACCGGCCCGGGTGCTGGAGCTGCTGGAGCGCCACCCCGTGCACACCCTCCCCCATCCACTGCGGGACCGGCTCGCCGACCTCGCCGCCGTCTCCACCGCCGCCGCCGAACGGACCGTCCGCCTTCTACTCGCGATCGGCCGTCAGCGCTACGACCCGCCGCTGCGGGCGGACTTGGCCCGCCGACTGGCCGCCGCCCGGCCGAACGGCCTCGCCGCGCTCGCGCGCCGAGACGGCAGGGACCACCTGACGTTGCTGCGGCTGATGCCCCCGGCCCGACGGGCTGCCTTCTACGACGAGGTGGCGGCGCTGCCGGGCCCGAACCGCGCCTGGGACTCCGTCGACGTCCTCGCCGTGCTGCCCGCGAAGGAGCGGCACGCGCGGGCGCGGGCCCGACTGGCCGCGGACAGCCAGGACGTCGGCCGGCTCGTCCTGCTGCCGGTCGCCGAGGCGCGGGCGGCGCTGCTGGCCGAGACCCGCACGGCCGATGTCTTGGACCGCGGCTGGGCCTGGGCGCAGCTGATCCGCCAGGCGGAACTCTCCGGGGAGCCGGGCGCGTTGTACGAGGCGCTCGAACTGCTCCTACGGCTGCGCAACGAGCAGGACCTGGTCCGTCGTGAGGCGCTGGACGCGGTCGCGGCCGTCCCGCCGCGGCTCTTCGACGACGCCACCGCCGGGCCTCTGGAGCGGCTCACCGACGACGCCTTGACGGCGCGCGACTGCTCGGCGGTCACCCGCGCCGCCCTCGTGCGGCTCGCGGGGGCCGTCCTCGGCGAGCACGCGGGCGGGCCGGCCCGCGAGCTGGTCGCCTGGGCCGTCCGCACCGTCGAACGGACCGGCGGCAGCGGCCTGACCCTCCCTCCACGGCGCGAAGGGGCGGCGGTCGACGAGCTGTGGGAGGCCTTGGAACGCTCGGCACGGACCCGGGACGCCGCACTGCTGCTCACGCTGGCCGAGACGCTCGGCGCCCGGTCACGACGAGTCCCCGCGCTCGGCGAGCTCCTGGAACGCGTCCTGCACGCGGGCGGCGACACCGCCGTCGAAAGGGCCGTCGCACAGCTGCTGCGCAACCCCGCCGCCGGCCCCGAGCTCGTGGCCCGGCTGCTCGCACTGAGGCCGTCGGCCATCACCCTGGCCCCGGTCAGGGCCGCACTCGCCAGGGTCCGCACCGATCTGCTCGACCTCCTGCTCGCCACTCCCCTGACCGAGGGGGACCTCGCCGACGCCGGCCGCTGGCTCCCCGCCCACCAGCACGCGGCCGTCGAACAGCTCACCCGTACGGTCGACGACCCCGTGCGGACCCTGGACGATCGCGCCGCCGCCCTGCGCGCCGCCGCCCGGATCCCCGTCCACGGCGAAGCCCTGCTGCACCGGTACGCGGACTCCGCCGAGACCGTCCTGGCCGAGGCCGCGCTCGCCGCGCTGCCCTGGACGGAACGTCCAGCCGGTGCGCTGCCCGAGTTGCTCTCCCACGCCGCGGACGACCGGGCCCGGGTCGCCCTGTACGCGGCGGGCCGCGCCGCCCGGTTCGCGCCGAGCGCCGGACTCCTCCCGGGGCTGCGCCGCATCGCGCTCGACCCGGGGACGAAGGTGACCAGCCGCAAGCAGGCCGTCCGGCTCGCCGCCGCACACCTGGTCCTGTCCGACGCGGCCGCCCTGCTGCGCGAGGCGTACGCCGCGCCCGAGCAGCACCCGGACGTCCGTGCCGCCGTCCTGGCGACGATCGGCGAACGGATCGCCGACCTGCCGTTGTGGGACGTGCTCGATGACGCGGCCGACGGACCGCCGGATCTGCACACGATGCTCGTCCAGCACCTGCGCCCGCACGAGGTACCCGCCGGGCAGCGCCCCGAATTCGCGCGCCTGATGGCCCGGTTGGCTACTGGCGACGGCCTCTTCACCGCCGTACCCGCGCAAGGACACCTCGTCTCCTGGGGACGGTACGCGCCGGAGGCCGTGCGGGTACTCGTCCCTCTCGTGACCGACCTCGCCGAGCGGGACCGCTGGAAGGGGGCAGCCCGGGCGCTGACCGGGATGGCACTGTCGGACGCCCCGCACCCGCTCGGCGGCTGCGCGCCGGGCAGCGTCCTGGCGGACGCGCTGAGCGCGCTGATGGAGTCCGTGCACGCCGGGGACCCGGCCCTCCCCGGCCGCGACCAGCCGGCCCGGCAGCGGATCGCCAAGCTCACCGGCTCGCTCTGGAGCAACGACGCCCCCGCGGAAACCTTCCGGGCCACCCTGCGCGAGGTCGCCGCACTCCTGCTGACCGAACCCGCGCTCCTGCCCGAGGCCACCGCCCAACTGGTCACGGCGCTCGACCTGGACGCCCCCGACACGGGCGAGCGCCTCGCCGAACTGGCCGCGCTCGTCGCCGACCGCCCGGCGCTGGCCGTGACCACCGCCGAGGCGGTGCGCCGACGCTGCTACGGACGACCCGAGGCTCCCGAGCACGCCCTGGCGGCCGCCCGCCGGCTGGCCGCCGAGGACGGACTCGCTCCCGGCCTGTTCGCCGTCGCACTGGCGACGGTGGGGGCGCAGCTCGGCTGGCCCGCGGCCTGGCGGGAGGTGCTGCACGGCCTGCGCCGCCACCCGCGGCCGGACGTCCGCGACGCCGCGCTGGCGGTGTTCACCGATCCGGCGTGAGCGGACGTCCTGGGGCCGAGGGGAGCCCCGGGCTGCGGGGCGGCTCCGCGGACCGGCATTGAGTATCGAGGTGGCCGAATCGTCCCTGGCGCCGTTGCCCGGCCGTGTCGTGCTCTGCTGTCCTGTGGGGAGCACTCGTGCTGTCAGCGGTCCCGCGGGAACCCGGGCGGTGGAGGGGGGAAACAGGCATGCCGGCTGCGTCAAGGATCGACCTCCTGGACCTCTGCCGTGATCCGGGGCGGGTCGCGCCGCCCTTCATGACACAGACGACGGAGTTCGTGGTGCGCGGATCGATACCGGCGGAGCGAGCCATTTCGGGGCCTCCTCCCGCATGAGCGGCCCTCCTGGCCGGCCGGACCGGCCCGGTGCGGGCGGAGTACCGTGGGGATATCGGGGCGGCCCGGCCCGTCGCTCCCCAGTGGTCGGCCCTCGTTCGGTGGGGTTGGCGCGCGTTCACGGACAGGTGGCGAGCCATGTCTGACGAAACCGGTGCTGTGCTCCCGGGACTCCTGCCGGACGGGTTCCGGCAGGCCGCGAAGCCGGGGACGGTTGTGTTGCGCCTGGAGACCACACAGTCGCGCGAGGGTGTGCTCGACGGTGCGTGGTGGCCGCGTTCACGGGACGTCGGCGCCGAACTTCCGGGTCTGGTCAGGGCGTTGACCGAACACCTCGGTCCGGTGGCGAGCGTCGGGCTGGACGTCGACGCCTGGGACGACGTGCCGGCCCGGCTGGTCGTCGACGGCCGGTCGGTGCACATCGACCGGTACCCGGTCGGTGACGACACGGTGATCGTCACGCGGGGCGACCGCGATCACTTCAGCCTGCTCGTCGTCCCCCCGCAGGCGAGCCGGGAGACGGCCCTGGCCGCGATGGCACGCGCGGTCGCGGCCGGCGGAACCGACTCGGCGCGGCAGATCCTCGTCGCCGGCGGCATCGGCTCCGAGCCGCCGGGTGAGGAGTCCTGAGGGACGCCCGCTTGGGCCGCGATCCTCGGGCAGACAGGAAAGGCGGGACGGAGAGATGTCCGTCTACGTGAAGCTCTCGGCCGACACCCGGGCGCCGGCGGAGCCGTCGAAGGGGCCGCTGGACATGCAGTACGAGGACGGCGCGGACGGCGTCACCTTCGAGTACGACCTGCATCCGAGCGGTGCGCTGCGCGTCCTGCGGGTCTTCGAGGACACGCCGTACCGGATCGAGGTCTGCTTCGGCGCCGGGGCGTGGCTCCAGGTCGTGGGCAGCTACCTGCGAAGCGGCGCCGAGTACTGACGTCCGCGTCGGCGGCGCGACCGGTTGGCCGGGACGCGGTGCGGGCGGCGTCCCCCGGTCGCGGTTGATCCGCCCCGCCCATAGCGTCGTGTCCGGGGGCGGAACGTCGGCACGGGAGGCCAGGATGGGGCACTACCGATGGGTTCTGGAGACGCAGGACGACGGCGGCCGCTGGTCCCGGCAGGACGGCGCTCCCATGCAGGATCCGCTGGAGTACGACGGGCCGCCGCAGCGGGCGGCCAACCACCTGCGGGACGTGTTCGTGCGCACCCTCTCCCGGCCCGCGCCGGGCCCCCGGGCGATCAGGATCCGCCTCTGGGAAGGGGCCGATGCCGACGGCGGGCCGCAGGCCGAGGCCGAATGGTCACGCGAGTGACACACCCGGCCGACCTGATCGTGCTGCCGCACCGGAGCCCCGGTGCGGCAGCGTGTCCTGCGGGGCCGGATCAGGTCGGGCCGGCCAGGGCGGGGATCAGCCGGACGGCTTCGGGGGCGTGGGCGTTGTGGCGCTCGGCCCAGGTGGTCAGGGCGCTCTGGCAGGCGTGGTCGAGGTGCCGGAGTCCGGTGAGGTCCAGTTCGACGACGCGGTCGGCGGGCAGTGCCTCCAGGGCGTCCAGGAGCTTGGGCAGCCGGAGGAAGGTGGCGTTGCCGGTCAGGCGGACCCGGACGACGCCGTCGGGCCGCTCGTCCGTCTCCACGTGCAGGCGGGACGTCTCCCAGGCGCTCTTGAGGATCGACAGGCCCAGGCCGATCAGCACGCCTTCGAACATGTTGACCGTGACGATGGCGACGGCGGTGGTGGCGAGGACGAGTGCTTCCGGGCGGTGCTCGCGCCACAGCGGTCCGAGCTGCTTGAACGGCAGCAGCTTGAACCCGGCGTGGACGAGCACTCCGGCGAGGGCCGCGACGGGGATGACGGCGAGGGCCGCCGGGAGCAGCGCGGCGAAGAGCAGCAGCCACACGCCGTGCAGCACGCGGGACGCCTTGGTCCGGGCGCCGGCCTGGACGTTGGTCGCGCTGCGGACGATGACCGCGGTCATCGGCAGGGCGCCGAGGGCGCCGCAGAGCGCGTTGCCCGCTCCCTGGGCCATGAGCTCCTTGTCGTAGTCGGTGCGCGGTCCGTCGTGGATCCGGTCGACGGCGGCCGCGCTGAAGAGGCTCTCGGCGGAGGCGACGAGCGTGAAGGCCACGATCGTGATGATCAGGGCGGGGGTGAACTGGCCGAGCACGCCGGCGTCGGGCGGCTGGATGGCGTCCAGGAGGCCCTTGACCTCGACCTTCTTCACCGGGCCGTCGAGCAGCCAGGCGGCGCCGGTGGCGAGCAGGACGGCCACGAGCGCGCCCGGGACGACCCGTACCCTGGCCGGCAGCCGTTGCCACAGGACGATCACGGCGATGGTGCCGGCGCCGATCGCGAAGGACTGGCGGGCGGCGGGTGAGGAGACGAGCTGGGACAGGAGGCCGGGCAGGCCGAGGAGCTTGTCGACGCCGCTCGCGGGGGCGGGCCTGTCGGCCATCGCGTAGAGCTGGCCGGCGATGATGACCAGGCCGATGCCGGCCAGCATGCCCTCGACCACGGCGACGGAGATCGCGCGGAACCACCGGCCCCAGCGCAATGCGCCGAGCAGCAGCTGGAGCAGGCCGGTCGCGGCGACGACGACGCCGAGTGCGGGCAGTCCGAACCGCTGCACGGTCTCGGCGACCAGGACGGTCAACCCGGCCGCCGGGCCGCTGACCTGGAGACTGCTGCCGGGCAGCATGCCGGTGACCAGGCCGCCGACGATGCCGGTGATCAGGCCGAGTTCGGCGGGCACGCCCGAGGCGACGGCGACGCCCACGCACAGCGGCAGGGCGACGAGGAACACGACGAGCGAAGCGGTGACGTCGTACTTGCGAGTGGGAAAGCGCATGGGAGCCCTCATCCGTGGAGGTTCGTCGGTGGTGGGCCGCGGCGTCACAGCGGCAGGAAGGCGTCGGCGCCGGGGCGGTGGGTGAGGACCGCGCCGGTGTGCACCTCGTAGAACCAGCCGTGCAGCGCGAGGCGGCCCGCGTCGACGCGGCGTGCGACGCTCGGATGGGTGCGCAGCCTCGCCAGCTGGTCCAGGACGTGGCGCTGCACGGGGCCGGCGAGGTCCTGGCCCGGCTCCTGGCCGGGTGTCAGTTCGGCGCCCTCGGCGAGCCAGTCCCGCACCGCGGGCACGTCGGTGAGGTCGTCGCCGCGCACGACGGCGCCCACGGCGCCGCAGTGGGAGTGGCCGCACACCACGATGTCCGCGACGCCCAGGACCTCGACCGCGTACTCGATGGTCGCGGCCTCGGCCGACGGCACGCGCGGCCGGTACGGCGGGACGATGTTGCCGGCGGTCCGCATCTCGAAGAGGTCGCCGGGGCGGGCGCCGGTGACGGCAGAGGGGATGATGCGGGAGTCGGAGCAGGTGATGAACAGGGCCTGCGGGTGCTGGCCGGCCGCGAGCCGCTCGAAGTCGTCGGCGGTCTGTGCGGCGCGGCGGTGGAAGGTGCGGGCGTGGTCGATGAATGCTTGCATGTCGGTGCCTCGGGCCCTTCGGAAGTCTTGTGGGGATGGAGACTTCGGGACCGTGCCCGCTCGGTACGGAGGCAGGTTGCAGCGCGACGGTGATGGCAGGGGCAGCACTGCCGTGGACCGTCGCGAACCGCCGTGACGCGCGGTGGCGTGGACGTGTGGGTGTCCGTGCCACCGGTGAGCGTGCGGGCGCGGTCGGCGCCGATCAGCAGCGGAACACCTGGAGGACCGCCGCTCTGGGCTGTCTGCGGGCCCAGTACGGCGCGTCGGGGCCACCGGTCGGCGACGCGGGCCCGGGGGAGGGTGCTTCGTCGGCGAGGACGGAGGTCAACTCGGGTCGGCGCTCCGGGACTTCGACGTTCCGGGGCCGGGTCCAGCAGAGGCCGGGCAGGTTCTTGGGGGCCGGCGCGTCCTCGGCGAGTTTCGCCTGCGCGACCACCCGTGGGCAGCCGTCCTCCCGGAGGAGCGCGGCCGTGGACTGGGAGAGCATCAGTACGCCCAGCACCGCAAGGAGGGCCACGGCGACGGCGCCGACGACCCTCCCGGCCAGAGACATTACTGATTCCTTCCGTGGCTTTGGCTTTTTCTTGAACTCCTGTCGAGGATGACGAGCGTGAAAGGGAGTCAGTTCCGATAGGCCGGTGAACAATGCGTGAATCAGTATTGCCGGATGAGTGAGAACGGGGCGCGGCCGGGGTGGCATTCGGCATGGCCCATCACGAATTCCTCACCCTTTTCTGATCGGAATCCGATAGTCCGGGTATTCGCAATTGCCGCCCTGTCGGACGGGGAGTCGGGGCCGGCGTCACCTCATGGACGACCGGACCGAGCTGCGCGCGGTCGCGGCGTCGTCGGCGAGCAGGGCCAGCTCCGCGAGTTCACGGCACTCCGCGAGCGTGTGGGCGGCCAGCGCCGCCCGTACCCCGGGGAGCGAGGCCGGTGCGGCGGACAGGCTGGTGATCCCGAGGCCGACCAAGACCAGGGCGAGGGCCGGGTCGGCGGCGGCCTCGCCGCAGACGCCGATCGGACGGCCGCGCTCGGCCGCCGATCGGGCGGCGGTGGCGACCAGCGCGAGCAGCGCCGGCTGCCACGGGTCCAGCAGCTCGGCGAGGCTGCCGAGCGTCCGGTCGGCCGCGAAGGTGTACTGGGCCAGGTCGTTGGTTCCGATGCTGAAGAAGTCGCAGACCTCGGCCAGCCGGTCGGTCCGCAGCGCGGCTGCCGGGACCTCGATCATCGCTCCGGCCAGCGGCAGGCCGTGCGCGCGGACCCGGGCGGCGAACTCGGCGGCCTCGCGCGGGACGGACACCATCGGGGCCATGACCCAGACCTGTGCGGCGCCGTCCTCGGCGGCCTCGGCGATCGCGGCGAGCTGGGTCTCCAGGAGCTGCGGATCGCGGGCGGCCGTCCGCAGGCCGCGGACGCCGAGGGCGGGGTTCTCCTCGTCGGCGGCGGTGGCGAAGGGCAGCGGCTTGTCCGCGCCCGCGTCCAGCGTGCGGACGACGACCCGGCGGCCGGCGAAGGCCGCGAAGACCTGCCGGTAGGCGGCGGCCTGCTCGGCACGGGTCGGGGCCTCGGCGCGGTCCAGGAAGAGGAACTCGGTGCGGAACAGGCCCACGCCCTCGGCGTCGGCGGCGGCCGCGCCGGCCAATTCGTGCGGCGCACCCAGGTTGACCAGCAGCGCGACCGGGTGGCCGTCCGCGGTCCGGCCCGGTCCTCGGAACCCGGCCAGCAGGTCGCGGCGACGGCGCTCGCGCTCGGCGGCCAGCCCGACCGCCTCCGGACTCGGGTCCAGCTCGATCAGGCCGTCCGCGCCGTGCACCAGGACCCTTCGACCGTCCTCCAGGTCCACGGCGTCGGCGCAGCCGACCACGGCGGGCACGCCGAGCGCCTTGGCGAGGATGGCCGTGTGGCTGGTCGGTCCGCCGCGGACGGTGACGAGGGCCAGGACCCGTTCGGGGTCGAGCAGGGCGGTGTCGGCGGGGGCCAGGTCGTCTGCGACCAGGACGTACGGGTGCCCGGGGTCGGGCAGGCCGGGCACGGGCAGGCCCAGGAGGCGGGCCACCGCGCGGTCGCGCAGGTCGTCCAGGTCGGCGGCGCGTTCCGCGAAGTACCCGCCGGCGGCGACCAGCGCGGCACGGAAGCCGTCGAAGGCGTCGGCGAGCGCGTGGGCGCCGTCGGTGCCCTGCTCGGCGAGCGTGGCCGCGCGGTCGGCCAGGGCCGGGTCGGCGGCCATCATGGCCTGCGCGGTGAGCACCTCGGAGCCGGTGCCGCTCGTGCGGGCGGCGCGCTCGTCGAGGTCGGTGGCGACCGCACCGAGGGCGGCGCGGACGGCGGCGGCCTCGGCCGCCGGGTCGGCGACGGCCCTCGGCGGGGGCAGCGGGGGTGCGGGTGCCATCCGGGCGACCGGGCCCGCCGCGCTGCCGGTGCCGACGCCGATCCCGCGGATCGGATCGCTCATGTGCCCGCCTCGCCGTGCTCGGCGAGGGCCGTCGCCCGTGCGCGCCTCTTCATCACTCGTTCGCCGTGCTCGCTCATGCCGCCGCGTCGAGGTCGGAGGCGAGCAGGTCGGCGAGCTCCTTGAGCGCGTCCTGGGCGCCGTCGCCGGCCGCGACGAGCTCCAGGGTCTCGCCGCAGCCGGCGGCCAGGGCGAGGACGGACAGCAGGCTGCGGGCGTCGACCGGCGGCTGGCCCGGGCGGCCGACGGTGACCTTGGCCGCCTGGCGGGCGGCGGCCTGGACGAGCAGGGACGCCGGGCGGGCGTGCAGGCCGCTCCGGGAGCCGACGGTGACCTGGGTCGAGTGCATGGGAGTCCTTGGAGGAGGTGGAGGAGATGGAGGAGGTGAAGGAAGTGACCGCCGACCCGGGTGGGAACCGGGTCGGCAGGGGGGTGGGGCACGGTGGCCCGCGCACGGGGTGAAGCGCGGGCCACCGTGTTCGCGCCGGGTCTTCGCGGTACGGGGGCAGTGGCGGAGACCGGGCGGTCGGTGGTTTCACGCCCGTTAGCGTGTTGTTTCGTTTGGTTCTACGCCCGGACATCGAGGGATGTCAACACATTCGGGCAATCGGGGTTCGCGGGCCCAAAGCTGGCGCGATCGCTTGCTTTTTCGGCCGGAGCGCGTATGGTCGGGCCTCATCAGGCGTAAACGGACATGAAACGGACCCGATCCCACATGTATGCACCCGAGCGGCAGCAACAGATCCTCCGCCTGGCCCAGGAGCAGGGCAGGGTGGACGTGCCGACGCTGGCCGAGGACTTCGGCGTCACGCAGGAGACCATCCGGCGTGACCTGAGCGCCATGGACCGGGCCGGACTGCTGCACCGGGTGCACGGCGGCGCCCTGCCCGCCGGCGCCCTGCACCTGGAACCCGGCCTGGCCGAACGGGACTCCACCGCCGCCGCCGAGAAGGAGCGCATCGCCAAGGCGGCCCTGGCCCTCCTGCCCGCGGAGGGCAGCGTGATCCTGGACGCGGGGACGACCGTCTCCCGGCTGGCCGGCCTGCTGCCCGCCGACTGCGCCCTCACCGTCGTCACCAACGCCCTCCCCGTCGCCGCCAGGCTCGCCGACCACCCGGCGCTCGCCCTCCACCTGGTCGGCGGGCGGCTGCGCCACCGCACCCAGGCAGCCGTCGACGCCTGGGCGCTGCGCGACCTGGCCGACGTCCACGCGGACGTCGCGGTCGTCGCCACCAACGGCTTCTCCCCGGAGGGCGGGCTGTCCACCCCGGACCTCGCCGAGGCGGCCGTCAAACGCGCCATGCTCACCGGCGCCCGCCGCGTGGTGCTGGTCGCCGACTCCTCCAAGTACGGCGTCCGCCACTTCGCCCGGTTCGGCTCGCTGGACCAGGTCGACGTGCTCGTCACGGACACTGGACTGACCGACGAGCAGACCGCAGAGATCGAGAACCTCGGACCGGAAGTCATCCGCGCATGATCGTCACCATCACCCCGAACCCCAGCCTCGACCGCACCTACGAGCTGGGAACGCTCACCCCGGGCGAGGTCAACCGGGCCGCGCACGACCGGCTCGACCCCGGCGGCAAGGGCGTCAACGTCTCCCGCGCGCTCACGGCCGCCGGCCACCGCACCACCGCCGTCCTGCCGCTGGGCGGCCCCTCCGGGCACCTGCTCGCCGACCTGCTGCGCCGCCAGGGCATCGACGTCGCGGCGGTCGCGATCTCGGGCGACACCCGCATCAACGTCTCGATCGCCGAGGACGGCGGCAGCCTCACGAAGGTCAACGCGGTGGGCCCCGAGCTCAGCGCCGCCGAGTCGGCCGCGCTGCTGGCGCTGGTCCGCGAGGACCACCTGGGGAACGACGTGGACTGGCTGGCCTGCTGCGGCAGCCTGCCGCGCGGACTGGCACCGGAGTGGTACGCGGAGCTGGTCGCCCAGGTGCACTCGGGGGGCGCCCGGATCGCCCTGGACACCTCCGGCCCCGCGCTGCTCGCCGCGCTGTCGGCCCGTCCCGACGTGGTCAAGCCCAATCGCGAAGAACTCGCGGAGGCCGTGGGCCGCCCGGTCGCCACCGTCGGCGACGCCGTGGACGCGGCCGGGGAACTGCGCAAGCGCGGCGCCCAGCAGGTCCTCGCCAGCCTCGGTGCGGACGGGATGCTGCTGATCGCCGACGAGGGCAGCTGGTACGGCAGCGCGCCGGTCGCCGCCGTCCGCAGCGACGTGGGAGCGGGCGACGCCTCGCTCGCGGGCTTCCTCGGAGCCGGTGGCACCGGCCCCGGGGCACTCGCGGCGGCCCTGGCGCACGGGGCCGCCGCCGTACAACTGCCGGGGAGCGTCATGCCGACCCCGGCCGATCTGGACCCGGCCGCGGTGGTCGTGACGGCGGACATCCCGCTCGAACGGCCGCTCCGCGGTTGAGCCCGCGGTTGAGTCCGCGGTTGAGAACGGCCTCTGCCTTGAGGCACCACGCCCGACCGTGTGGGACGGAACGGCGACCATTCCCGGGGGCAAGGGAACACTGTCAGGCACCAGTCGAAGGACCGACACGATGAGCGACACCAGCGGACTGATCACACCCGCACTCGTTGATCTCCACCTCGCCCCCCAGGACAAGAGCGAAGCCCTCCGCGCCCTCGCCCAGCGGCTGGTCGCCGAGGGCCGGGTCACCGACCTCGACGGCTTCCTCGCCGACGTCGCCGCCCGCGAGGCCCAGGCCCCGACCGGGATGGGCGACGGGATCGGCATCCCGCACTGCAGATCGCCCCACGTCACGCGGCCGAGCCTGGCTTTCGGCCGGAGCGCCAGGGGAGTGGACTTCGACGCTCCGGACGGGCGGCCCGCCGACCTGATCTTCATGATCGCGGCACCGGCGGGCGCGGACGACGCCCACCTGCGGATCCTCGCCGCGCTGGCCGGCCGGCTGATGGATCCCGCGTTCACCGGCGCCCTGCGCGAGGCCGAGAGCCCGGGCGCCGTCGCGGCCCTGGTCAACGGCGAGGAGCCGCCGGCCGCTGCTGCTCCGGAGCCCGCCGCCGTCGCGGAGTCGCCCGCTCCGGAGACGGCCGCTCCGGAGACGGCCGACGCCGACGCCGGGCTGCGGCTGGTCGCGGTGACCTCGTGCCCGACCGGCATCGCCCACACCTACATGGCCGCCAAGGCGCTCGAACTGGCCGCCGCGCGGGCGGGTGTGCGGATCCAGGTCGAGACCCAGGGGTCCGCCGGGACGACGCCGCTGGCTCCCGAGGTGATCGCGGCGGCCGACGCGGTGATCTTCGCCCATGACGTCGAGGTCCGCGACCGCGCCCGCTTCGCGGGCAAGCCGACCGTGGACGTGGGCGTGAAGGCCGCCGTCAACCGGGCCGACGACCTGATCGCCCAGGCCGCCGGGCTGGTCGCCGAGACCGGCAGCGGCGCCCGTTCCGCCGCCGCCCCGGTCGCCGCACCGAGCGCGCTGAGCGGGACGACGGGTGAGCACTGGGCCCAGCGGCTGCGCAAGTACCTGATGACGGGCGTCAGTTACATGATCCCGTTCGTCGCGGCCGGCGGCCTGCTGATCGCCCTCGCCTTCGCGATCGGCGGGTACCAGATCGCCTCCGCCCCGTCCGTGCTGGGCCATTTCGACTGGACCTCCTCGCACAGCTGGGCGGCGATGCTGTTCCAGACCGGCAAGACGTCCTTCGGCTTCCTGGTCCCGGTCCTCTCCGGATACATCGCCTGGGCGATCGCGGACCGGGCGGCGCTGGCCGCCGGCATCGCCGGTGGTGCCGTCTCGGTGGCGGTCGGCGCCGGCTTCCTCGGCGGCATCGTGTCCGGTCTGGCCGCGGGCTTCCTGGTGCTGTGGATGATCCGGTGGAACGTGCCGCGGGCGATCCGGGGCATCATGCCGGTGGTGGTGATCCCGCTCCTGTCGGTGGCGGCGGTCGGCTTCCTGATGTTCGTGGTGGTGGGCTCGCCGATCGCCTCGGCGATGAGCGGCCTGACCGACTGGCTGAACGGCCTCTCCGGCTCCAACGCGATCCTCCTCGGCGTGCTGCTCGGCGCGATGATGGCCTTCGACATGGGCGGCCCGCTCAACAAGGTCGCCTACACCTTCGCGGCCGGCGCGCTCACCGCCGCGGGCACCACCCCGGACGCCGGCAGCCTGAAGGTGATGGCCGCCGTGATGGCCGCGGGCATGACCCCGCCGCTGGGCATGGCGCTGGCGACCGTCGTCCGGCGCCGGCTGTTCACCCCCGAGGAGCGCGAGAACGGCAAGGCGGCCTGGGTGCTCGGAGCGTCGTTCATCACCGAAGGCGCCATCCCCTTCGCGGCGGCCGATCCGCTGCGGGTCATCCCGGCGAACATGGTGGGCAGCATGACCGCCGGCGGCCTGGTGATGGCCTTCGGTTCCACCCTGCGGGCCCCGCACGGCGGAATCTGGGTGCTCCCGCTGATCGGCAGCCCCTTCCTGTACCTGGTCGCGGTCGTGGCCGGCACGGTGGTCACCACGGGAGTGGTCGTCGTGCTCAAGGGGATGCGCAGGCCCGCCGTCCCGGCGGCCCCGGACGCCGTGCGGTCGGGCGCCGAGCAGGAGCTGGTCGGCGCCTGACCGGACGGCCCGCGAGGTGCGTCCGGGGTGATCCGGCAGTCGGCAGCGGAACATATCGTTGTGGCGATCACCATCGGAGCACACACACGGGGGCACACATGACCGTTCACCGGCCAGGACTGCCGGAGGACCTTCCGCCGGCCGAGGAACTGTGGGCGCGCTGGGCGCTTCTCGCCGCCCTTGAGGCGACCACCGAGTACGAGGAGCGCCCGCCGCGTCACCGGACGGGCCGGTGGATCGATGACGACGGCCTCCACTGGGACGACTGCGGCTGCACCTGGTGGGTCATGTCGAAGGAGGGCGAGGGCCGGTTCGTGCTCTACGGCGAGGACGAGGCGAGCCGCGTCAAGTGGCACGAGCCGGCGATCGACGTGCTGGCGGGCGGCCCGGACTGGCTGCCCTACGAGGAACTGCGGGACCGGCTCGAAGGCCACGAGATCGGCTGCGTCTACTGGTACGAGAACGGCGCCTGGGCCCGGGCGCCGTACCCGGACGACCTCGACGACGACGGCCTGGACTGCGGCATGAGCTGCTTCATCGAACGCGGCGAGGTCCTGGGCGAGCTGACGGACAACCTGGACGACACGGTCGACGGGCCGAGCGCGGACAGCCTCCTGGCCGACGCGGAAGCGTACCGACTGGATCCGCGCAGGCTGCTGGAACGGCTGGCCGAGACCAACCAGTACGACGATCCGTTGGACCAGCCGGCCATCGTCCGGGCGCTGGTCCGCGCAGGCCTGACGGGGGAGTTCGCGGCGCCCGTCACGCCCTGACGGGCGGTGCGGCGGCGGCTGTCACGTCCTGACGGGCGGTGCGGGGTGCGGCCGGCCAGGCCGATCGGCGTCGGCCGATCGGCGTCCGGCGGGCCGCACCCGGCGGGGGTTACAGGGTGCGGGTGAGGCGATCGGTCAGCAGGCGGGTGAAGCGGGCCGGGTCGGGCAGGTCGCCGCCTTCTGCCAGCAGGGCACTGCCGTGGACGAGTTCGGCGAGGTCGGCGAGTGCCGGGTCGTCGGCGTTCGTCTCGTGTGCCCCGCGCAGGGCGATGATGAGCGGGTGGGTGGGGTTGAGTTCGAGGATCCGCTTGACGGCGGGGAGTTCCTGGCCCATCGCCCGGTACATCTTCTCCAGGGTGGGGGTCAGGTCCTG
Organism: Kitasatospora sp. NPDC057936; assembly: GCF_042887525.1. Taxonomy (NCBI): domain Bacteria; kingdom Bacillati; phylum Actinomycetota; class Actinomycetes; order Kitasatosporales; family Streptomycetaceae; genus Kitasatospora; species Kitasatospora sp. NPDC057936. The sequence continues at coordinate 7,064 of NZ_JBHVPD010000022.1, read as the reverse complement.
GGCGTCGCCGACCAGGCACGCCGCGGAGGTGGTCAGGCGGGTGGAGAGGCGGACCTGCTTGACGTGCTCGGCCAGGGTGGTCCGGAGCCAGCCGAGGAGGGCGGCGAAGTCCTGTTCGCGCCGGGCCTTCTCGGTCTTCGCCTCGTCGCTGCCGTCGCCGTCGGAGTCGTCGTCGAGGTCGACCTGGCCCTTGGCGATCGACTGGAAGCGGTGGCCGTCGAAGGAGGGGATCTGGTCGGTCCAGATCTCGTCGATGGGGTCGGTGAGGATCAGGACCTCGTAGCCCTTGGCGGTGAAGGCCTCCATGTGCGGGGAGTTCTCCACCATGGCCCGGTTCTCGCCGGTCAGGTAGTAGATGGCGTCCTGGCCGTCCTTCATCCGCGCGACGTACTCGCGCAGCGTGGTCGGCTTCTCCGCGTCGTGGGTGGAGGCGGCGCTGACCAGTTCCAGCAGGGCGTCGGTGTTGTCGCGGTCCTCGATCAGGCCTTCCTTGAGGACGCGGCCGAACTGGTCCCACAGCTTGAGGTAGGCCCCGGTGTCGGTGGCCCGCGTGCTCTTGAGGGCGCCGAGGACCTTCTTGACCAGGCGCCGGCGCACGGCGGTGATCTGGCGGTCGTGCTGCAGGATCTCGCGGGAGACGTTGAGGGAGAGGTCGTGGGCATCGACGACGCCCTTGACGAACCGCAGGTAGTTCGGCATCAGCGCGTCGCAGTCGTCCATGATGAACACGCGCTTGACGTACAGCTGCACACCCCGCTTGGTGTCGCGGGAGAACAGGTCGAACGGGGCGTGGGCGGGGATGAACAGCAGCGCCTCGTACTCGAAGGTGCCCTCGGCGCGCATGTGGATCGTCTCGGCCGGGTCCTGCCAGTCGTGGCTGATCTGCTGGTAGAACTCGTTGTACTCGGCCTCGGTCACCTCGCTGCGCGGGCGGGCCCACAGCGCCTTCATCGAGTTCAGCGTCTCCGGCTCGCCCGGGTGCTCGGTCCCGTCCTGGTCCCCGGCGGCGGCCTCGGCGGCCATGCGGATGGGCCAGCGGATGAAGTCCGAGTACTGCTTGACGATCTGGCGGACCTTCCACGCGGCCAGGTAGTCGCCCAGCCCGTCCTCGCCGTCCGCCGGCTTGAGGTGCAGCGTGACCGACGTGCCCACCGGCAGGTCGCCGGCCTCCGCGATCGTGTAGGTCCCCTCGCCGTCGGACTCCCACACGGTGCCCTGCTCGGAGCCGGCCCGGCGCGTCCGCAGGGTGACCTTGTCGGCGACCATGAACGCCGAGTAGAAGCCGACCCCGAACTGGCCGATCAGGCTCTGTGCGGCGGCCGCGTCCTTGGTCTCCTTGATCTTCGCCAGCAAGCTCGCGGTGCCGGACTTGGCGATGGTGCCGATCAGGTCGACGACGTCGTCGCGGGTCATGCCGATGCCGTTGTCCCGCACCGTCAGGGTGCGGGCGTCCCGGTCGATGTCCAGCGTGATGTGCAGGTCGGAGGTGTCGGCGTCGAGGCCGGTGTCGGTGAGGGACTCCAGGCGGAGCTTGTCGAGGGCGTCGGAGGCGTTGGAGATCAGCTCGCGCAGGAAGATGTCCTTGTTCGAGTAGATCGAGTGGATCACCAGCTGCAGCAGCTGGCGGGTCTCCGCCTGGAACTCCAGCGTCTGGGTCGGGCTGGCCACGGGGGGCGTCTCCTTCGAGAAGTGGAAATGGGTTCGGAACGGTGGGGAGGCAGGGGTGGCCCGCCCGCCGAGAGCCGTCGGAGCATCAACTCACGCTCCCCGCACGAGCGGTGCTCCTGCGGGCCGGCGGGTCACGGCGTGCGGGTCACGGCCCGGCCGGTGGTCTGTGGCGCTGCCGGCCGCTGGCGACGCGCAACTGGTCTGTTCGGACGGTGAGTTGATCGAGCCGGTCGGCGATCGTCGGGTGGCTCGCTGCCAGGAGGGGGCGGGCTGCGGCGAGCGGGGCGAGCAGGCGGACGGGGTCGTCGTTGCCGAGTGCCTCCAGGAGGCGTTCCACGGCGGGGGCCGCCTGGGGGGCGAGGTCGTCCAGGGCGCCGATCTGACCCGCGAGGCGGCGCAGGTCGGCGGCGTTCTCGCGCGCCCAGCCGGTCACCGCGCGGTCGGCCGCGCGCTGGTCGCGGGTGGCCTGGACGCGCTGCTCGCCGGTGCTGCCCGCCCGGGTGCCCGCCTCGGCGTCGGGACGCAGGCGCAGGTAGCGCCGCTCGGCGGCCTGGCGGCTCCGGACCCCCATGGGCTCGGCGAGGTCGGCCCAGGTCGCGCCGGCGCCGCGGGCGGTCTCGATCAGGCCGGTCTCCCAGCCGGCGAGCTCCTCGCGCAGGTGGCGCAGCAGAAGCAGTGCGGACAGGGCCTCCCGCGGGTCGTCCTGGCCCGCGTCGTCCGGGGGTGCGTGGCGGGCGGTGCGGGCGGCGGCGTCCATCATGCCCAGCGCGGCGGCGGCGGCGAGGAACGAGGCCGGGCTCACCCCGGCCGCGCCGGTGTTCTGCGTGTTCAGTGCCGTCGCCCTTTCGCTGACCGGACGGGTGTCATCGCATGGATGACAGGCTACGCGAACGCCGTCGCGTGACACCAGTAGCCTTGACCGGCGACAACGACATCCGTGACGACTCCGAACTCGGTAAGGAGCACCCCGTGCCACTCGTTTCCGTGGTGATGCCGGTACACAATTCGGCCGCCACTCTCGGCGCGTCGGTACGTTCCGTGCTTGCGCAGACGCACGCCGACGTCGAGCTGCTGATCACCGACGACGCGTCCACCGACGACTCCATGGACCTGCTGCAGGACTTGGCCCGCCGCGACGAGCGCGTGCGCCCGCAGGCGGCACCCGAGCAGGGCGGCGCGGCCAGGGCCCGCAACCTCGCCATGGCGCGGGCGCGGGGGGAGTACGTGGCGCTGCTGGACAGCGACGACATGTGGCTCCCGGAGAAGCTGGAGCGGCAGCTCGCGTTCGCCGCCGAAGGCGATGCCCCACTGACGTTCACCTCGTACTACAAGGTCGCGGGCGACTTCACGGGCGAGGCCTGTGACTTCACGCCGAACGGGCGGGTGGTCGCGGCGCGGGAGCGCGTGACGTACCGGGACATGCTGGTGCAGGACCACATCGGGGCCCTGACCGCCATGTACGACCGGACGGTGCTGGGCACGAGGCTGATGCCGGACATGCCGAAGCGGCAGGACTACGCGCTGTGGCTGGCGATCATGCGGGACGGGCACCCCGCCCGGGGCCTGCAGGAACCGCTGGCGGTCTACCGGGCCGGCCGGGCGGGGTCGCTGTCCTCGAACAAGCTGGCGCTGGTCGAGCACAACTGGGCGCTGTACCGCGACCACGAGCGGCTGTCGCTCCTCCGGTCGGTCGGGGCGCTGGCCGGGGCGACGTGGCACTCCGTGCGGAAGTCCCGGATCTAGCGCCGCGGCCGGATAGGTCCACCGTGTTGCGACGCCCGGCACGGCACTAGCGCCGCGGCCCGGGCACGTCCGGCAGGTACGGCTGCGCCTCCCGCGGCGCCCCACGTCGGTGCCCGGCCGTGAAGCCCAGCCGGGCGATGGATCTTTAGGCCGGAAAGTCGCTATCCGAAACCGGTGATCAAACCGTAGGAATGGCTTCACGGCCCGACCGGCCGCCCCCGAACAGAAGGAGCCATCACCCATGATCCGCCTCCGCACCACCTGTATGGCCATCGCCGGCACCGCGGCGATGTTCGCCCTGACCGCGGCGCCCGCCCAGGCCGCCCCGGGCGACGTCACGACCACGTGCGGAAGCACTCTCACCCCGGCCGGCTACGTCGATGTGAGTTGGGGTTACAGCAGCAGTTGCGGTACGCAGAGCTTCAGCCCGAACATCAAGCAGATAAAGCAGCTCACCGGACTGCCCGTCGGCACCGTGGTCCAGGCCTGCTCCACCACCTACCCGCCCGCGGGCTGGGTCCAGACCGGTTCGTACTACACCAGCAGCTGCGTCGCCTGGTCGAACCCGAGCTTCAACAACAACGCCTGGCAGCTGAAGCGCGTCTCCTGATCCGGCGACTCCGGCTGCATCCCGGCCCCTGCCCCTGACCGGCCTCGAGGAGGAGGTGCTCGACCGCGCCGGGTGGCGGGACACCGCCGAGCGGGTGCTGCTTCTGATTGTTGGGAGACACGGCGGCTCTTGCTGCGTTGGGCCCGCGCGATGTCGGTCGGCTGTCAGCGGGGACGGTGGCCTGTCGGTGGGATGTGAGTGGCCTCCGGGACCGTTGGGGAGCGGGCGTGGCCGGCTGTGAAGGCGCGGCCACGCTCTCCTTCAGATCCTTTCGAGCTTCCGGGAGCGCGCCATGTCCTCCGTACCTCACGTCCCGCACTGGGACGTCCACCGCCTGCCTCGCGCCGAGGGAAAGCGCTTCCTCGTCACCGGCGGCAACGCGGGCATCGGGTACTTCGTCGCCGAGCAGCTGGCCGGCACCGGGGCCACGGTCGTCCTCGGCAGCCGGGACCGGGCGAAGGCCGAAGCCGCGATCGGCTCCATCGGCTCGCGCGTGCCCGGCGCCGACGTGAAGCACGTGCCCCTGGACCTGGCCGACCTCGCCTCGCTCAAGGCGTCGGTGGACGCGCTCGGGCTGGACCGCCTCGACGCGGTCGTCCACAACGCCGGCGTGGCGCTCGACCATCCACCGCGCCGAGAAACCGCGGACAGGCACGAGCTGATGTTCGCGACCAACCACCTGGGGCACTTCGCACTGACCCACCACCTGGCCCCGCTGCTCACGGCGACACCGGGGAGCCGGGTCGTCACCACCGGCAGCTTCGCCGCCAAGTCCGAACGCCTGGACCTCGACGACCTCCAGAGCGTGCACGACTACCGGCCCAAGCGCGCCTATGCGCGCTCCAAGCTGGCCCAGATGCTCTTCGCCCTCGAACTCGACCGCCGCCTGCGCGCCGCCGACAGCACGACGGTGAGCGTGCTCGCCCACTCCCGTCCGCGCGCCCTGCTCGGCCCCCGCAGTTGGGCCGACCGTGCCTCCCACGTGTGCAACTCGTTGACCGGGCATGCGAACGATCACAGCAGCCGCACACACCCGGCGCGCTCTGCTCGCCACGGGGGCCGGGGCCGCCACCGGCCTCGCGCTGACCGCCACCGGGCAGGCGCGGGCGGCGCGACCGTTCGACGGGCGGCCGGGACGGCGGGTCGCCGTGCTCGGCGGCGGGGTCGCCGGTCTGAGCGCGGCGCAGGAACTGGCCGAACGCGGCTACCGGGTGACGGTCTACGAGCGCAACGCGGTGCTGGGCGGCAAGGCCCGCAGCATGGACGTGCCCGGCACCGCCCGGGGCGGCCGGCGACCGCTGCCCGGCGAACACGGATTCCGCTTCTTCCCCGGCTTCTACCGCAACCTGCCCGACACCCTGCGCCGGATCCCGGTGCCCGGCGGGCCGCTCGGCCGCACCGTCCACGACAACCTGGTGAACGCCACCGAGGAGCTGTTCCCCCGAGCCGGAGGACGCCCGGCGCTGCGGCTGCCGTTCCGCACCGTGACCACGCTCCCGGTGCTCGGCGAACTGCTGCCCGACGCACTGCTCCAGACGCTGACGGGTCTGCTGGACACCGCCCTGCACCTGCCGGCCACCGAGGTCGCGTACTTCGCCAACCGGTTGCTGGTCCACTTCACCAGCTGCGAACTGCGCCGCTACGAGCAGTGGGAGCGCGTGCCGTGGTGGCGGTTCATCCGGGCCGGCGAGATGTCCTACGACTACCAGCGGCTGCTCGGCGTCGGCATCACCCGCAACGTCGTCGCGACCAGGGCCGAGGAGGCCAGCACCCGCTCCGTCGCCCGGATCCTCCAGGCGTTCGTCTACAACATCCTGGGCCAGGGCAACGACGGCGAGCCGGACCGCGTCCTCAACGCCCCGACCGGCGAGGCCTGGATCGGCCCCTGGGAGACCCACCTGCGCTCCCTCGGCGTCCGGTTCGAACTCGGCGCCGAGGTGGAGGAGTTGACGTACCGGGACGGCCGGATCGCCGGCGTGCGGCTGCGGGACGCGAACACCCCCGTACTCGCCGACCACTACCTCAGCGCGATGCCGGTCGAACACGCCCGCGCCACCTGGGGCCCCGGGCTGCGCGCCGCCGACCCGCAACTCGCCCGCTGCGACCGGCTCCGCACCGACTGGATGGTCGGCGTCCAGTTCTACCTGCGCCGCCGCACCCCGATCGTGCACGGCCACGTCGACCTGGTCGACTCGCCCTGGGCCGTCACCTGCATCGGCCAGGCCCAGTTCTGGCCCGACCGGGACTTCCGCCGCGACTACGGCGACGGTCAGGTGGCCGACTGCCTCTCGGCGATCGTCTCGCAGTGGGACACCCCGGGGATCGTCTACGGCAAGCCCGCGCTCAAGTGCTCCCGCGAGGAGGTGGTGCGCGAGACCTGGGCGCAGCTCAAGGACTCCCTCAACAGCGGCGGTCGGCGTGTCCTGGACGACGCGGACCTGGTCACCTGGTTCATCGACCCGGCCGTCACCGGCCTCGGCGGCCCGGACCCGGCCAACCGCGAGCAGCTGCTCATCCACCCGGCGGGCACGGTGTACAACCGTCCGTCCGCCGCGACCGCCGTCCCCAACCTCTTCCTGGCCGGCGACTACGTCGCCACCGACATCGACCTGGCCACCATGGAGGGCGCCAACGAATCCGCCCGCCGAGCCGTCAACGCCCTGCTCGACGCCGACGGTTCACCGACCCCGCGCTGCCAGGTGTGGCCGCTGTACCGCCCGCCGGAACTGGCCGCCCTCCAGCAACAGGACGAGACCCGCTACCGCCGGGGCCTGCCGAACGCCCTCGACCTGGGCTGACGGCCTGCTGCCGGGCGTCCGAGGGCCGAGGCCGGTGGAGGGAAGCGGCGGGGGAGCCGTCCGGCCACGTCGAGCCGTAATTCCCCAGGGTTCTGTGCCGCCGGACGCCGGCTCGCGCAGTCGGGAACCAGTGCGGTCAGTCTGATCGTTCCATCCCTGATCTTGCAGGGTATCCCCGGCTTCAGCCGGGGAGGGATGCATCCTTGGCCCGGAGCCGCGAAGCGGCGGAGAACGCTGCGTTGTCA
>NZ_JBHVPD010000021.1:95377-103567 GCF_042887525.1 Kitasatospora sp. NPDC057936 | reverse complement strand
GCCTGGGGGGTGTGGTGGGTGGACTGGCGGGCGGTGATCTCGTGCCACCACACGTCGCGGCCCTCGGTGAGGGTGGTGTCCTGGCCGGTGCGGCGTACGACGAGGACGTGGTCGACGCCGTCCACCTTGGTGAGGGCCTCGTCGATGGCGGGTTTGAGGGCGGTGGGCTTGCCGCGGCGGTAGCCGCCGTCGGCGGTGATGACGAGTTTGGCCTGGGCGTCCTGGATGCGGGAGGCGACGGCGTCGGCGGAGAAGCCGCCGAAGACGACGGAGTGGGTGGCGCCGATGCGGGCGCAGGCGAGCATGGCGATGACGGCTTCGGCGATCATCGGGAGGTAGATGGCGACGCGGTCGCCCTTGGTGACGCCGAGTTCGAGCAGGGCGTTGGCGGCCTGGGAGACCTCGTCCTTGAGCTGGGCGTAGGTGATGGAGCGGCTGTCGCCGGGTTCGCCTTCGAAGTGGATGGCGACGCGGTCGCCGAGGCCGCTCTCGACGTGGCGGTCGACGCAGTTGTAGGCGACGTTGAGGGTGCCGTCGGCGAACCAGGTGGCGAACGGGGGGTTCGACCAGTCCAGGGTCTGGGTGGGTTCGGTGGCCCAGTCCAGGCGGCGGGCCTGCTCGGCCCAGAAGCCCAGGCGGTCCTCGGAGGCCTGCGCGTACGCGGCCGCGGTGACGTTGGCCGCTGCGGCGAGCTCTGCCGGAGGAGCGAAACGACGCTCCTCCTTGAGCAGGTTGGCCAGGCTCTCGTTGCTCAACACGCACTCCTCATCGAGTCATGATCTGGGACGATCCCGTGCGTGGGGATTGTCCCGTGTGTCCCAGCGCACAGCTCACCAGGCGAAGAGCCCACTTGACAAGAGGCACCCGGGAATTGGTGTAGACCTTTGACCGAGAGTCGAACGGACGTCGTCGTGGAGGGGCGGCCTGCGGACCCCCGCGGTGGCCGCCGGGCCGGCCGGCCCGGCGGCCACCGGGAAGGTCGGCCCGACCGTCGAGCGGCGCCGCCGCCGACGCCGCGGAGGTCGCAGGAGGTCGGAGGGGGGCGGAGGGGGTGGGCCCGTGCCCCGGCCCGCCCGGCGGGGACACGGGCCCGGCTCTCAGGCGGCCAGACGGGGATCCCCCTCACTGCCGGCGGCGGACACCCGGTCCGGGATTCCATTCACTCCTTCGGGCGGGCACACCGTCGGTGCGCCCGGTGCCGCGCCGGCGAGCGCCTCGGTCGGCCCTGATCCGGCGGGCCCTGCCGCGGCCGGACGAGCCTGGACCGGGCTGAAGGTGCCGGCCTCGCGGTCGAGCACGTACGCCTGGGCGGTCGCGAAGTCGAAGTACATCCCGACCAGGCGCAGGGTGCCCTCCTCGACCCGGCGCTCCACCGCCGGGTTCGCCAGCAGCTGGTCCAGCTGCTGGACGACATTGGTGATGCAGAGCTGCTCGGCGAGGTCCACCACCGGCCGGTCGGCGAACTCGGCGGGGGCCCGCCGGAGCCGGTCGAGCGAGCCGCGGCCGTTGCGCAGCCAGCGGGTCAGCGGGGTCGGTGTGCCCGGGCGCTCGTGGACGCCGTCCAGCAGGGCCTTCATCGCCCCGCAGCCGGAGTGGCCGCAGACGGTGATCGAGCGCACCTCCAGCGCCTCGACGGCGTACTGCACCGCGGCGGCCACCGAGTCGTCGGCCGCACCGGGCTCGAACGGCGCCGGCACGAGGTTCCCGACGTTGCGGACGGTGAAGAGGTCGCCGGGGCCGCTGTTGGTGATCATGCTGGTGACCATCCGGGAGTCCGCGCAGGTCAGGAAGAGCTGGGAGGGCGTCTGGCCCTCCCGGGCCAGCCGGGCGAGCTCGGGCCGGATCAGCGGGGCGGTGTGCTGCTGGAACACCCGGACGCCGTCGAGCAGCCGGCCGTGCGGGTCCTCCTGCCGCTCGATGCAGTGGTGGCCCACCCAGGGCGTCCAGGCCCGGCAGCGGTGCGGACCCGGGGAGCTGCCGGCGCGGACCGTCCCGTCGGGGTCGAGCACCTCGTCGTCCTGGCGCCGCGTCACCATCGAGACCCGTCCGCCCGCGGCCTGGTGCCCGGAGCGCCAGCTGTGCAGCGTCTCGTACGCGGCGTGGTCCAGGAAGGAGCCGTCGTGGACCACCGTCACGTCGGCGTCGGCGGGGATCCCGGCCAGTGCCCGGCTCAGCCGGGGCACGGCGGTGAAGGTGAGCGGGCCGTGGGTCTGGACCGTCACCGAGCCGTCGGGGCCGGCCAGCACGTCCACATGGGCGCGGGTGAGCCGGTAGAGCGCGAGCAGGACGGCGGTGGCGGCGCCGAGCGTCACGCCCCACAGCACGCCGAACACCACGACGCCCAGCCCGGTGGTGAGGTAGACCGGGAACTCGCGGTGCCGGTGGACCTTGCGGATGTGCGCGAAGCTCATCATCTGCAGTCCGACGACCAGCACCAGCGCACCCAGTGCGGCCAGCGGGATCCGGCGCAGCCCGCCGGTCAGCGCCACGGCGGCCGCGAGCACCCAGACGCCGTGCAGGACCGAGGCCCACCTGCTCTGCCCGCCCGCGCGCACGTTGGCGGTGCTGCGGACCGCGCCCCCGGCGATCGGGAGTCCGCCGACCAGGCCGCTGACGACGTTGGCGACGCCCTGGCCGCGCAGTTCGCGGTCGAGGTCGCCGGTGCGGCGGGACATCCGGTCGATCGCGACGGCGGAGAGCAGCGACTCGACGCTCGCGACCGCGGTGACGGTGAGGACGGCGGCGACCACGCCGGCGAGCGGCCCGTGCGGGAGCGCGGGGACGAACGAGTGCGGTTGCCAGGAGGGGAGTTCGATGTGGGCGAGCGGCAGGTTCGTCGCGGTGGCGAGCGCCGTGGCGGCGGCGATGGCGGCCAGCGGTCCGGGCACCCTGGCCAGCTTCGCGCCCAACTCGCCGGCGCGGCCCGGGATTCGGCCGAGCCGCGGCCAGCCGAGCAGGACGGCCACGGTCACCGACCCGATCAGCACGGCGGGCGGGTGCGGACCAGCCAACTGCCCCGGCAGCGCCAGGATGTTGGCGATCGCGGAGCTCTGCGGGGAGCCGCCGAGCACGACGTGCAGCTGGGCGATCGCGATGGCGAGTCCGACCCCGGCGAGCATGCCGTGCACGATGGCGGGCGAGACGGCGAGCGCCGTCCGGGCCACCCGGCGTGCGCCGAGGAGGAGTTGGAGCAGCCCGGCCGCGAGCGTGATGGCGCAGGTCGCCCGCCAGCCGTACTGGGCGATCAGCCCGGCGGTGATCACGGTCAGCGCGGCCGAGGGTCCGCTGACCTGGAGGGGCGTGCCCCCGAGCAGCCCGACGACGATGCCGCCGACGGCGGCCGCGGCGAGGCCCGCGGTGAGCGGGGCCCCGGTCGCGAGCGCGATGCCGAGGGAGAACGGCACGGCGATCAGGAAGACCACCAGGGAGGCCGAGAGGTCCTGCATCCACCGGACGCGGGGGCCGGATCCCGGACCCGGCGGCGCGTGGTCGGTCGTGTCGGAGGCGATGGGGGCGCTGGAGATGTCGAGGGTCATTGTCTTCCCGTCTGTCCGGGGGAACGAACGCAGTCAGGTCCGGCGGCGAGTCCGGTCGTGGGGCTCCGGGGCGGATCGGCTGTCGTGGGTCGCGACGGTGTGGCGGGATGGTGCGGGCGCGGCGGGGAGTGCGGGTGTCACCGGCCGGACCTCGACCATCGGGGCCCGCCAGGGGCCTCGGCGAGGAGCGGGAGGCCTCGCAGAGGGCCGTCGGGACGGACCATCAAGACTCGGTAAACCGAGGGTAATGAAAGCTTTGCACGCGGTCACCCGTGGCGGAAGGGGAAAAGCCCCTGATTCACCCCATTGGGTGGTGTTCGAACCGCCGCAAATCTGCTGGTGGGCACCCCGGACACGTCGAACGGGCCGTGCCCTTCCCCGGGGTGGGGGAGGGCACGGCCCGTTCCGGTACCGTGCGGCGGCTCGGTCCGGCCGGTTCGTCAGGCGGGCGCGCCAGCCGTGGCGGGCCGCCCGCCGTCGTGGGCGAACTCGCCGAGCACGAAACCGTGGTCGACCTGGGTCGCGAGGTCGACGCCCACCTTGGCGCTGGCCCAGCTCTCCGCGTTCCGCAGGTGGAAGAGGACGGCCTGGTCGGTGTAGCGGCGCGCGTCGCGCCGCTCGTGGGCGGCGTCGACCTCGGTCAGCAACTGCTCCAGCACGGCCCGGTTGGCCGGCTCCAGGGTCCTCAGTGGCGGCTCGCCGCCCTGCTCCAGGCGCCGCACCCAGTCCGAGTGCCCGAAGGTCGTGAGCAGGTCGTCGCCGACCTCGCGGCGCAGGAACGCCAGGTCGTCCGGGCCCTGCACCTTGTTGCCGATCACCCGCAGGTGCACGCCGAAGTCGCGGGCGTAGTCCTTGTACTGGCGGTAGACCGAGACGCCCTTGCGGGTCGGCTCGGCGACCAGGAAGGTCAGGTCGAAGCGGGTGAACAGGCCGGAGGCGAAGGAGTCGGAGCCCGCCGTCATGTCGGTGACGAGGTACTCGTCGCGGCCGTCCACCAGGTGGTTGAGCAGCAGCTCGACCGCGCCGACCTTGGAGTGGTAGCAGGCCACCCCGAGGTCCTCCTCGGTGAAGGCGCCAGTCGCGAGCAGCCGCACCGAGCCCTCGTCCAGGGCGATCGGCCGCGCGCAGGCGGCGTAGACCGGGTTCTCCTCGACGATGCGCAGCAGGCGCGAACCCCGGCCGGGCGGCGTGGTTTTGATCATCTCGTCCGCCGAGCCGATCAACGGGTTGCCGCCGCGCAGGTACTCCTTGATCTCCGGCAGGTGCGCGCCGAGCGAGGGCAGTGCGGCGGCCTGGTCGTCCGTCAGTCCCAGGGCGGGGCCCAGGTGCTGGTTGATGTCGGCGTCGACGGCGATCACCGGCCGGCCCGTGGCGGCCAGGTGGCGGATGAACAGCGCGGACAGCGTCGTCTTGCCGCTGCCGCCCTTTCCGACGAAGGCGATCTTCATCTGGGGACTCCGGCTCTCGCTCGGGGGCTCTCGCTCCGGGGGTTCCGCCCCCGGGCCTCGCCCTGGGAGCTCAACTGGCGCCGGGACGTAACTGGAAATCGTTATCGTCTCCGATAGTGGCCATGCTAGCCGGGGTTTGGGCGTCCCCGCGGACGGGAAGTGAGGATTGCCTCTAACGGGTGATGCGGGGTTGCTGTTCCGGGAGGGGCGGCCGGTTCATTACTCTCGGGTAGGTGAGCACTGGAACAGATCCCCTCGCCCCGCTGGCCCAGCTCCCCGGGGTGCCCGACGCGGTGGCCGAGGTGCGCAAGGCCGTCGACCGCCTCTACGGCCACCGGGTGATGCGCCGCCGCGCGGCCGAGGTCACCTCCGAGTCCGCGCTGCGCGGCGCCCGCGCCTCCGCGGCGCTGGCCGGGGCTGACTGGCCGCTGGAGGAGGTCCGGCGCCGCAGCGACTTCGGCGCGGACGACGGGGCCCGTACGGTCGGCGCCGCCCTGCGGATCGCCGCCGAGGCCGGCCAGCTGCTCAGCATCTGGCGGCACTCGCCGCTCCAGGTGCTGGCCCGGCTGCACCTGCTCGCGGTCGGCGACGCCGACCCGTCCGCGGGTCGTCCGCGGCGTGCGGGCGAGACGGCGGAGGAGCTGTTCCCGCTCGACCTGGAGCCGGTGGAGAGCGTCGAGGCGGTCGTGGTGGACGCCCCGCTGCCGGTGCTGCCGCCCGCGCCCGCGGCCGAGGAGGTCGCCGCGCGCCTCGACCAGCTCTCGCGCCTCCTGGTCGCGCGGGCGGAGGGGCAGGGCGTCGGGACGCCGGCCCTCGTGGTCGCGTCGGTGGTCCACGGGGAACTGCTCGCGCTGCGTCCGTTCGGCGCCCACAACGGGGTGATCGCGCGGGCCGCCCAGCGGATCGTGCTGATCGCCGAGGGCCTCGACCCGAAGTCGATCTGCCCGGCCGAGGTCGGCCTCGCCGAGCTCGGGACGGACGCCTACCGGCGGGCGCTGGCCGGCTACCTGTCCGGGACGGCGGAGGGCATGGGGGCCTGGATCGCGCACTGCGGCCGGGCGTTGCGGCTCGGCGTGCGGGAGAGTACGGCGGTCTGCGAGGCGATGCAGCGCGGAATGGTCTGACCGAACGGTCTCGTCCGGACGCCGGAGCGGTCTTGTCCGGACGCGGAGATGCGGCGGCACCCGAACCTGCCGGGTGCCGCCGCTGGTACAAGTGCCGGGTGACCAAGCATGCACCGGAAGTGCCGATCAGACGGGGATCCTGCCCGTTCGTCTGGTCCGGCGGCCCGACAGCGGGTCGGCTGCATGTGGGTGCTCGGCTACGTGTACGCGCGGTCCGTGGGGCCTGAACTGCGTTGTCGGTTTGACCTCTTCGGTCCTGACCGGGTCTCGCGGGCCGTGTTTCCTTTGTATCGCGTTTCGGGCGAAAGGGGAACCCGAAACGAGAAGTCTGCGGCAATTGCCCGTTTTGTCCCAAACGCGGAGAGTTGCCGGCTTCGAATCGGGCCCGGAACCGTTCCGGAGCCGCTCCCGAACGGCTCCGGGCCCGGGCGTCAGGCGGTCGGCCGCCGGCGCCGGGCCAGGTACCAGATCACGCCGGCGGTCAGCACGGCCGTCCCGACCGCCACGGCGGTGAGCACCGAGCCGCTCGGGGCGGAGAACTCCGGGAGCCGCCGCCGCAGTTCCACCGGCTTGTCGAAGACCAGCACCGGCCACTCCCGGGCCGCCGCCTCCTTCCGCAGCGCGCGGTCCGGGTTGACGGCGGACGGGTGGCCGACGGCCTCCAGCAGCGGCAGGTCGGTGGAGGAGTCGCTGTAGGCGTAGGACTGGGTCAGGTCGTAACCCTCGGTCCCGGCCAACTCCCGGATGGCGGAGGCCTTGTTCTCGGCGTAGGCGTAGTACTCGATCTCGCCGGTGTAGCAGCCGTCCTCGATCTTCAGCCGGGTGGCAATCACGTGGTCCGCGCCGAGCAGGGCGCCGATCGGCTCGACCACCTCGGAGCCCGAGCTGCTGACGATCACCACGTCCCGGCCGGCCGCGTGGTGCTGCTCGATCAGCGAGGCGGCCTCGTCGTAGATGATCGGGTCGATCAGGTTGTGCAGCGTCTCGGCGACGATCTCGCGGACCTGCTGCACGTTCCAGCCCCGGATGAGCGAGGAGAGGTACTCGCGCATCTTCTCCATCTGGTCGTGGTCCGCGCCGCCGACGAGGAACACGAACTGGGCGTACGCGCTGCGCAGTACGGCCCGACGGTTGATCAGGCCGCCCTGGTAGAAGGGTCGGCTGAAGGCCAGTGCGCTCGACTTGGCGATGATGGTCTTGTCCAGGTCGAAGAAGGCCGCCGTGCGGGTGCCGCCCGGCCGGGGGTGCGCGGGGGCGGGAGCGTCGGCGGGCCCGGTGGCGCCGCCCGCGGAGTGGTCGGCGCGGTCGTCGGCGTTCTCGGTGGTGTCCACGGGAACCGAGGATAGAGGGAGCTGCAAAAACACCCCGCCATTCGGCGTACTCGCGGGCGTGCGGGTTTGTGTTTCTGGCCTCTCGGGTACACCATGGAAGTCACGGATCGTTCGCGACCGTGCTAACCCGGTCCGGCTCCTCCCCCCCGAGTCGGGCTGTGGATAGACGACCCCCGCTCTCCCCCCCGGCGGGGGTCGTCGCACGTCCGGGGCCATTTTCAGGGCTTGAAGGCCCTTCACGGCGAGTGTGCCCGGCCGGCCGCCCGCGGTGTACAGGGGGTGTCGGCAGCGGGGCCCGCCCACCATCTTTCGTCACTCTGCGTCGCCATTTGCTCATGCCTGCCGATGGCCACTTGCCGCCCCCGTCGCGGCGGTCCGGGATGCCGGACGGCTCCGCGAGAGGAGTCCGACGAGGTCGCGCGGTAAGTGCGACCGGAGTCCCCGGTTCATCTCCGTGATCCCGGTTCGTCAATTCTTGGCTCATTAGCCCCCCGCCCGGGTGAACGCATTTATCCACAGGCGCCGAGTTGTCCACAGGGATTCGGAAGCCCGATGACGGAATCCCGATCAGCCCCCACCGTGAGGTTCGGCGGCGGTCGCCGGGGCCTCCCTCAGGGCCTCTCCCGGGCCCTCCCGGGCGGCCGTCCGTCCCAACCGTCGGACGTGCGCCGTCGGCCGTGAACAGCGGTCGACGGCGCGGGGGGGAGAGGACCAAGTCGACGCCCAACACCCGCCCCACCACCCGCGAGGG
>NZ_JBHVPD010000021.1:40108-95367 GCF_042887525.1 Kitasatospora sp. NPDC057936 | reverse complement strand
CGTGGCGGGCGCTTCACACCACACCCCCGCTTTTAACATACTCGCGCGTCTTGGGTGTTGGTTTTTGGTGCCGCTGGTGTTCCCCCACCCCGCCCCCCCCCCCCACGCGCCCCCCCCCGCCCCCCCGCGGGCCGCCCCCCCCACCCCCGCCGGCCCGCCCGCCCCCCCCCGCCCCCCGGGGCCCCCGCCGCGGAGGGGAGAGCACCATGTCGACGCCGATCACCGGCCACACCACCGTCGAGGGGCCCGGAGCCACCGGGCCGCTGGTCCTCACCGAGGACGAGCGCCTCGCCGAGCACCTGGTGCGGCTCTGCGCGGCCGCGGGCACCGAGCCGCAGCTGATCCGGGGCGCCCCGCCGCCGCGCGGGCTCTGGGAGAGTTCCTCGCTGGTCCTGGTCGGGGACGACCAGGTGGCCCGGTGCGCCGGGCTGCCCCGTCGTGCCGGGGTCCTGCTGCTGGGGCTGGACCTGGACGACCCGGAGGTATGGGTCAGAGCCGTCCAACTCGGCGCCGAGCACGTGCTGTTCCTCCCCGACGCCGAGGCCTGGCTGCTCGACCGGATCGCCGACGCGGCCGAGGGCGTCGGGCCCCCGGCGCTCACCGTCGCCGTGCTCGGCGGCCGCGGCGGCGCAGGGGCCTCCACCCTGGCGTGCGCCCTCGCGGTCACCGCGGCGCGGTCCGGCCGGCGGACGATGCTGATCGACGGGGATCCGTTGGGCGGCGGCCTGGACATCCTGCTGGGCGGAGAGACGGCCCGCGGGCTGCGCTGGCCCGATCTGGCCGGCTCGCGCGGCCGGGTCAGCGGGACCGAACTGGCCCGGGCGCTGCCGGCGCTCAAACGGCCGTCCAGACTGTCCTGCCTGTCGTGGGACCGCGGCGACACGCTGGCCGTGCCGCCCGAGGCCATGCGCAGCGTCCTGGCCGCCTCCAGACGGCGCGGCGGGCTCGTCGTGGTCGACGTGGCGCGCCACCTCGACGCGGCGGCCGGGCAGGCGCTGGAGCAGTCGGACCTGGCGCTGCTGGTGGTCCCGGCCGAACTGCGGGCGGTGGCCGCCGCCGACCGGGTCGCGGCGGCGGTCCGGATGCGACTCGGGGACGTCCGGGCGGTGGTGCGCCCGCTGCGGGCGCGCGGCCTCCCGGCCGGGCGGATCGCCCGCGGGCTGCGGTTGGAGCTCGCGGGAGAACTGGAGCCGGAGCCCGGGCTGGTCGAGGACGTCGAGAAGGGCGTGCCGCCCGGGACGCGGGACAACGGCCCGCTCGCGCGCTTCTGCGCGACCTTCCTGGACGAAGTGCTGCCGCCGGTGCCGGCGGTCGGAGGAGGTGTGTACTGATGGTCCGTCTGCGCAGAACGGGGATCGGGTCCGGCTCGGGTGGCACCGGCGCTTCCGCCGGAGCCGGCGGGATGGGCGGCTCGCCCGGCCGGGGCGGCGGTGCGCGGGAGCACCGGCTGCTCCGGAGCGTCCCGCCACCCGACGGGCCGCCGGAACAGTCCCGTCCGTGCCCCTACGGGCGGACGGCCCGGGAGGAGCGGACTGCGGCGCTGCTGGACGCGGTCCGGCTGCGGCTGGCCGAGTCGGGCGCCGCCCCGACGGAGGGATCCGTCGCCGCCGCGCTGCGGGCCACCCGGCCGCCGCTCGGCGGGGACGAGGTCCTGGACACCGTGCGCTCCCTGCGCGCCGAACTGGTGGGTGCGGGCCCGCTGGACCGGCTGCTGGCGGCGCCCGACGTCACGGACGTCCTGGTGAACGGGCCGGGGGAGGTGTGGGTCGACCGTGGCGGCGGCCTGCACCGCGCCACCGGGGTCCGCTTCGCCGACGCCGAGGCGGTCAGGCGGCTGGCGCACCGGCTGGCCACCGCGGCGGGGCGGCGGCTGGACGACGCCCGCCCCTGGGTGGACGCCCGGCTCCCGGACGGCACCAGGCTGCACGCCGTGCTGCCGCCGATCGCGGCCGGCTGCACGCACATCTCGCTGCGGGTCTGCCGGCCCCGGCCGTTCACGCTCGCCGAGCTGGTGGCGGGCGGGACGCTGCCACCCGAGGGCGCCGGCCTGCTGGCCGGCATCGTGCGGGCGCGGCTGTCGCTCCTGGTCTCCGGCGGCACGGGGACGGGCAAGACCACGCTCCTCGCGGCCCTGCTCGGCCTCGTCGGCCCGGACGAGCGGATCGTGGTCGCCGAGGACTCCGCCGAGCTGCGACCGGCCCATCCGCACGTGGTCCGGCTGCAGAGCAGACCGCCCAACCAGGAGGGGCTCGGCGAGCTCACCCTCAGGGACCTCGTCCGGCAGGCGCTGCGGATGCGGCCCGACCGCCTGGTCATCGGCGAGGTGCGCGGGGCCGAGGTGTCGGACCTGCTGGCCGCGCTGAACACCGGCCACGAGGGCGGCTGCGGGACGGTCCACGCCAACACGGCGGCGGACGTGCCGGTGCGGCTGGAGGCGCTGGGCTCGCTCGCCGGGCTCGACCGGCCGTCGCTGCACAGCCAGTTGCGCGCCGCACTCGACCTGGTGGTGCACCTGGTCCGGGAGCCGGGCTCGGGGCGGCGCCGGGTGGCCGAGATCCACACGCTGGCGGGGGACCGCGAGGGCCTGGCCGTGACCATCCCGGCGGTGGAGTTCACGGCGGAGGGCCGAATGGCCCCGAAGGCGGGCTGGGAGCGACTGCTCGGGTTGCTGGCGGCGCGCGGCGTCACGCTCTCGGCGGGTCCGCCGTGACAGGGCTCGCGGGGGCGAGTGCGCGAGCGGCGGAACTCGGCTTCGTCCTGCTGCTGAGCGTGCTCTCGGTGGGTGCCCTCGCGCTGCTGGGGGACTGGGGCCGGAAAGGCCGATGACGTGGACGACGTGGACGACGTCGATGACAAGGAGGTTCACGAGATGATCGACGGTCAGATCTCGTTGTGGTGGGCCGCTGCGCTGTGCGTGGTCGCGCTCGGCGGGTGGCACGTGGTGCAGCAGCAGCTGCCGGGCGGGCGGCGTTCCAGGCTGGTGCTGGCGGGCGCCGGGCCGCCGGTGCCTCCCATGAGGCCGGTGGGTGCACTCGGGCCGCCGCAGTGGCTGGTTCCCGAACTGCTGCTCCTCCCGGTGGGATTGGCGGCCGGGTACGTGACGGCCTCGCCGGTGCCGGTGCTCGTCGGTGCCCTCGCCGTGGTGCCGCTCCGGAGGTGGCGTCTGCGGCGGGCCGTGGCGGCGCGGGCAAGGTGCCGGGCAGCCGGTGTGATCGAGCTCTGCGCCGGGCTGGCAGGGGAGTTGCGCAGCGGGTCGACACCGGAGCAGGCGCTCCACGTGGTGACGGCGCGCACCGCGGCCGACCCGGATGCCCTGCGCAGGCTGGGTGAGGAGCCGGTGGCGCGGCTGGCGGCCGGCCGCTACGGGGGCGACGTTCCCGGTGCGCTGCACCTGCTCGCCGAACTGCCGGGCGGGAGCGGGGCGGCGGCGATCGCGGCCTGTTGGCGGGTGGCGTCCGACGGGGGCGCGGGGCTGGCCGCCGCGCTGGACCGGGTCGCGGAGGCGCTGCGCGGCGAGCAGGCCCTGGCCGAGGAGATCGCCGGTGAACTGGCGGGGCCTCGAACGACGATCGCCGTCCTGGCGATGTTGCCGGCGGCCGGGCTGCTACTGGGCACTGCGATGGGGGCGAGGCCGGTGGACGTCCTCCTGCACACGTCTGCCGGGCTCGGCTGCCTCGCGGTGGGTGCCGTGCTGGAAGGGCTGGGCATGGCCTGGACGGCTCGGATCGTGCGGGCGGCTGCTCGGGGCGGCTTGGAGGGCCCCGCAGGCCCGGGGCGCGGCGCTGCTGTTCCGGGCTCGTGGGCGCCGTGGGCGCCGAGGACCGGGAGGGCGGGCGCCCGGGCCCTGACGGCCGCCACACGCCGCTCCGGGCGAGTACGTGGCGAGTGGGGAGTCCGGGGCGTCGGGCGGGCGTTGAGCGGCCTGCCACGCCGCCGGGCCTGGCGCAGGCCGGTGAGCAGCAGGAGCGCCAGGGCAGAGGCGGTGGCCGGGTGATGTGGGGTGTGGCGGTCCTGATGGCCGCTGTGGCGGCGGGAGTTGTGCCGGGGCGCCGGTGGGTGAGGCGGCGCCGAGCCTCGGTCAGGCTCTTCGGTCGGGTTCCCGCGGCGCGGCCGGCGCCGTTGGCGCGGGAGGCGGGTGGGGCCGGGGTGCTCCGGCGGTCGGTGATGGCGGCATTGGCGGGCGCTGGAGCGGCTCTGGTGCTCGGCGGTGGCCTCGGGCTGCTGCTGGGAGCGGTACTGGCGGTGGGCGCCTACCAGGCGCTTGCACGAGCGCGGTCACCGGCCGATCGGCGGACCGAGCTGACGGAGGAGTTGCTCACCCGGCAACTCCCGCTGAGCGCCGAGCTGCTGGCGGCCTGCCTCGGCTCGGCTGCCTCGCCTTCCGTGGCGGTCATGGCGGTCGGGCGGAGCGTGGACGCTCCGATGGGACCCCGGCTGGTGGCGATCGGGGCCGAACTGGCCCTGGGCGCACCGCCGGAGCTGTGCTGGGACCGGCTGGGCGACCAGCACCCCTCGCTGGCACCGCTGGTTCGCTGCATGGTCCGTACGAGCCTCGGGGGCTCCCCGGTGGCCGGGTCCCTGATCGGACTCGCCCACGCACGGCGGACGGCTGCGGGCAGGGCGGCCCACGCCCGGGTCCGCAGGGCGGGGGTACTGGCCACCGCGCCGCTCGGGCTCTGCTTCCTTCCGGCGTTCGTGCTGATCGGTGTCGTGCCGGTCGTCGTGGGGCTGACCAGCCGGTTCGCACTTGCGGTGT
This sequence comes from Kitasatospora sp. NPDC057936, assembly GCF_042887525.1. NCBI lineage: Bacteria > Bacillati > Actinomycetota > Actinomycetes > Kitasatosporales > Streptomycetaceae > Kitasatospora > Kitasatospora sp. NPDC057936. The sequence continues at coordinate 90,611 of NZ_JBHVPD010000021.1, read as the reverse complement.
GAGGGGCCCCGGCAGCCCCGCCGAATCCACCGAGTTCGCCGAGTCCATCGCACGCATCGCAACGCATCGCGTGCAACCGAAACCGATGAGGAGAAGACCATGGCTGTTGTGATTGCGCCCAGGCTCGTGAACGCCCTTCCGGCCCGGCCGTTGCCGGGCGTGTGGAGGCGCCGGGGACGCTGGACCGCGCGCCGGGTCCGGCGGCTGGTTCGGGCCAGGGGCCGCTCGGACGCCGGGATGACCACGGCGGAGTACGCGGTCGGCACGCTGGGCGCGTGCGCGTTCGCGGCCGGGCTCTACAAGGTGGTGACCAGCGCGACCGTCACCGGGGCGCTGACCGATCTGCTGGAGCGGGCGCTCCATGCGACGTAGCGGGTATCGGCGCGGCAGGGCACGCGGTGACGCGGGGTTCGTGACGGCGGAGACGGCGGTGGCCATGCCGGCGTTGATCCTGCTCGCGGCCTTGCTGATCTGGGGCGTGCTCGCCGCGGCGGCCCAGATCCGGTGCGTGGACGCGGCCCGGGTCGGCGCCCGGGCCGCGGCCCGCGGGGAGACCGACGCCGTTGTGGTCGCCCGTGAGGCGGCCCCGCCCGGGGCACAGGTCGAGGTCGCCCTGGCGGCCGACACCGTGCGGGTCACGGTGGACGCGCCCTGCGGCGCGCCTGGCAGGCTCGGAGGCCTGCTCTCGGTGCGGCTGAGCGCCGTCGCGGTGGCGGCGCGGGAGGACACGTTGGTGGGAGGAGGAACGGCATGGCCGTCCTGACCCGCCGGCTGGTGCCAGCGATCGTGGGCGCGCGGTCCCGGGTCGCTGCGGCGCGCGGGCTCGGCGGGGCTGCGGACACCGGCTCGGCGACGGTCTGGCTGGTGGCCTTCGCGATGCTCGGCTGCTCGGTGTTCGCGGCGACGATGGCGGTCGGTGCGGTTGTCGCCGCCCGGCACCGGGCCGAGGCGGCGGCCGATCTCGCGGCCCTCGCGGCGGCGGACCGGCTCTTGCTGGACCCGGACGGCGGGTGCGGTCGGGCGGCCGGGATCGTCGCCGCGCAGGGCGCGGGCCTGGTGTCCTGCGTGCTGGACCGGGACGACGACGCCGTCGAGGTGGTGGCCGAGGTGCCCGTCGCGGGGCTGCCGGTGCGGCTTCCGGTCGGTCCGGCGCGAGCGCGGGCCCGTGCCGGACCGATCCGGGCCGCGGTCACCCCGGTGGAGGAGGGTTCATGAGTCCGTGTCGGTGGGGGCGGGAGCCCCGTCCGCCGCCTTCGGGGCGCCGGCCAGCAGGACGTCCAGGAGCCGGACGGCCGCGGTCTTGTCCAGCGGGTCGTTCCCGTTGCCGCACTTGGGCGACTGCACGCAGGACGGGCAGCCGCGCTCGCACTCGCAGGCGGCGATCGCCTCGCGGGTGGCCGTCAGCCACTGGACGGCCCGCTGGAAACCGCGTTCGGCGAAGCCGGCCCCGCCCGGGTGGCCGTCGTAGACGAAGACGGTGGGCAGCTCGGTGTCGGGGTGCAGCGGGACGGAGACGCCGCCGATGTCCCAGCGGTCGCAGGTGGCGAACAGCGGCAGCAGTCCGATCGAGGCGTGCTCGGCGGCGTGGGCGGCGCCGGGCAGCCGGTCGAGCGGGATGTCCGCGTCGAGCAGCTGGTCCTCGGTGACGGACCACCAGACCGCCCGGGTGCGCAGTGTGCGGGGCGGCAGGTCGAGCTTGCTCTCGCCCATGATCTCCCCGGTGGAGATCCGTTTCCGGAGGTAGCCGACCACCTGGTTGACCACCTCCACCGAACCGAAGCTGAGCCGGCCCTCGCCCCAGCGGACGGTGGTGTCGGTGTCGAGCACGGAGATGGAGGTGATGTCCCGGGCAGCCGTGGTGTACGGCGGGTCGGCCGCGTCGACCAGGGCGACGGAGTTCTCCAGGTCGAGCTCGCGGACCAGGAACGTGCGCCCCTGGTGCAGGTGGACGGCACCGGTGTGGACGGTCGTGTGGGAGGCGGAGGCGTCCACCGTGCCGAGCAGCCGGCCGGTGGCGGCCTCGACGATCTGCACCGGGCTGCCGCCGCTGCCGCGCAGGTCGACGGCGTCGGCCGCGCGTTCGCGGCGGGTCCAGTACCAGGAGCCGTCGCTGCGCCGGCGCAGCAGGCCGCGGCGTTCCAGGACGGGCAGCAGGGGTGCGGTGGAGGGGCCGAACAGCTCCAGGTCGGCGTCGGTGAGCGGGAGTTCGGCTGCGGCCGCGCACAGGTGCGGGGCGAGGACGTGCGGGTTGTCGGGGTCGAGCACGGTGGCCTCGACGGGCGCCGCGAACAGCGCCTCGGGGTGGTGCACCAGGTAGGTGTCCAGCGGGTCGTCCCGGGCGATCAGGACGGCGAGCGCGCCCTGGGCCTCGCGTCCGGCCCGGCCCGCCTGCTGCCACAGCGAGGCCCGGGTGCCGGGGTAGCCGGCCATCAGGACGGCGTCGAGGCCGGAGACGTCGACGCCCAGTTCGAGAGCGGAGGTGGAGGCGAGGCCGAGGAGCCGACCACTGTGCAGGGCACGTTCCAGGGCCCGGCGTTCGTCGGCGAGGTAGCCGCCGCGGTAGGCGGCCACCCGCTCGGCGAGCGGTCGGCCGAGCTGGTCCTGGGCCTGCAGGGCGACGAGTTCGGCGGCCCGCCGGGAGCGGACGAACACGACGGTGCGGGTCTGCTGCTCGACGAGGTCGGTGAGCAGGTAGGCCGCCTCGGCGGTGGCGGTGCGGCGGACGGGTGCGCCGTGCTCGCCGACGTTCTCGGTCAGCGGCGGCTCCCAGAGGCCGAAGACCATCGGTCCGCGCGGCGAGGCGTCATCGGTGACGGCGACGGCGGGCAGGCCGGTCAGCCGCCCCGCGGTGGCGGCCGGGTCGGCGGTGGTGGCGGAGGCGAGCAGGAAGGTGGGTGACGAACCGTAGCGGGCGCAGATGCGGCGCAGCCGCCGCAGGACCTGGGCGACGTGCGAGCCGAACACGCCCCGGTAGCTGTGGCACTCGTCGACGACCACGTAGCGCAGCACCTTGAAAAATGAAGACCAGCGGGCATGGGCGGGCAGGATGCCCCGGTGCAGCATGTCCGGGTTGGTGAGCACGTAGGAGGCGTACTGGCGGACCCACTCGCGCTCCTCGGGCGGGGTGTCGCCGTCGTAGAGGGCGGCCCGGACCCGGGGCGGCGCGAGTTCGGCGGCGCGGCGGCGCTGGTCGGCGGCGAGCGCCTTGGTCGGGGCGAGGTAGAGGGCGGTCGCGCCGCGGCCGTTGCGGGCCTCGGTGCCGTCCAGCAGATCGCTCAGGACCGGGGCCAGGTAGCCGAGCGACTTGCCCGAGGCGGTGCCTGTGGCGATCACCACAGTCTGGCCGGTTTTGGCCAGGTTCATGGCTTCCGCCTGGTGCGCCCAGGGCTGTTCCACGCCGACGGCGCGCGCGGCGGCCGTGATCTCGGCGCGGATCGAGTCCGGCCAAGGCGCATAACGCGCAGGTCGGGCGGGAAGGTGCTCCGTATGGGTGAGCCGGTCGGACCGCCCCCTGGTGGTGGACAGGGTCGTGAGCAGTGCCTCGGGCAGGCTGTGTCGGGGCGGCATGGGGACCCAGTGTGTCACCGGCGTGACGGAGAATCGTCGTAAGCCATCGTGCGGGCATGGTCGCAGGTGGTTGAATGTGGCCGTGACGGCCGTATGGCCGTGGGTCGCAGCGCCGAGGCTTGCCACGCGTTGGCTGGGCGCGCCCGGGGCTCGCGACCATGCGGTGGCGGCCGTCCGGCCGAGGAACGCACATGACGTAGCAAGGCAAGGTGCTGGAGGTTCCGTGGACCTGTCCCTGTCGACCCGTTCAGTCGGCGATCGCACGGTCGTCGAGGTTGGCGGCGAGATCGATGTGTACACCGCCCCGAAGCTGCGGGAGCAGCTGGTCGAGCTCGTCAACGACGGCAAGTACCACCTCGTCGTCGACATGGAGGGCGTGGACTTCCTCGACTCGACCGGTCTGGGCGTACTGGTGGGCGGTCTGAAGCGGGTGCGTGCCCACGAGGGCTCGCTGCGCCTGGTCTGCAACCAGGAGCGCATCCTGAAGATCTTCCGCATCACCGGCCTGACCAAGGTCTTCCCGATCCACACCTCGGTGGACGACGCGGTCAACGCGACCGACTGATGCGGCCGGGCCGGTCCTGGTGGCCGGCCCGCCCGATCCACGCGGTCGGGACGGTCGGGGCGCCTCGCCCCGGTCGTCCCCGGCCGCACCGGGGCCGGTTCGGCCGGCCCGCAGGGGCCGCGGCGTCGGCCCCGGTCGGAGCACCCCGAGGGGGAGAGATGGCAACCGTCGAACTTCGATTCAGCGCGCTTCCCGAGCACGTCCGCACGGCCCGACTGGTCGCCGCGGCAGTCGCCAGACGGGCCGGCGTTGACGAGTCGGTGCTCGACGAGGTACGGCTCGCGGTCGGTGAGGCGTGCTCCCGCGCGGTCGGGCTGCACCAGCGCGGCGGCATCGGCGGCACCGTCAGGGTCGCGCTGACCGATCAGGAGAAGCGTTTCCTCATCGAGGTCGAGGACGAGGCGGGCCCGTCCGCCGTTCCGGCCTCCGGCGCGGCCGAGGGCGGCGATCCGGACGAGGACACCCTGGGCCTGGCGGTGATCACCGGCCTGGTCGAGGACCTGGAGGTCACCAACGGCACGGACGGTGGCCTGATCCGGATGAGCTGGCCGGTTTCGGTCGACGCCCTCGCGGTCTGAGGACCGGGAGGACCGGACGGTCTCCGGCTTCGCCGGGCGGACCCCTGAGCCTGCGTGGCCGCAGCGCCGTGACGCCGCAGTGCCGTGACGCCGCAGTGCCGTGACGCCGCAGTGCCGTGACGCCGTGCGTCCATTCCTCGGGATCCCGTTGACAAACTGTTGAATCCGGCGGTTCGCTGCTTTCGGCACGACCGGGTCCGATCGACGATCGACCATCCACGATCGACGATCGGACCTGTCGCGGAAGAGGACGACCATGCGGATACGCATTCTGTGGCCGGCCGGTCAGGCGACCGCCACCCTGCGGGCCACCCCCACCGCCGAGGCGCTCTGGGCCGAGCTGCCGATCGGCTCCTCGGCCAGCACCTGGGGCGAGGAGGTCTACTTCGGGACGCCGGTCAGCGTGCTGCGGGAGGACGACGCCGAACAGGTCGTCGAGCCGGGCACGGTGGCGTTCTGGACGGACGGCGACAGCCTCGCCCTGCCGTACGGGCCGACGCCGATCTCGCGCGGTGACGAGTGCCGGCTGGCCAGCCCCTGCAACATCCTCGGCGCGCTGGACGGCGACGCCCAGGTGCTGCGGACGGTCCGGCCGGGGGACCCGATCCGCGTCGAGCGCGCCTGAGTTCGGGCCGGTACGTACCGGGTCAGGGCCGGGTGCGTACCGGTTTCGGGCTGAGCGAGGCCCGGGGTGCGCCCGGGGCGTGCCCGGGGCCGGCCTTCGTCGGGCCCGAACCCGGCCAGGGCGGCCGGGAACCGGGGAGCGGATCGGCGGCGTGTAGGTTCGACGACCGAAGACGACCGAACCGAAAGGCTTCTCCCGGTGAACAAGCGACTGCTGGCCGTACCCGCCCTCGGCGTGCTGCTCGCGTTCGGAGCCGTCGGCTGCGGCGACGACAACAGCAAGCAGCTGGAGTCCTGGGCGTCGAACGTCTGCGGCGCGGCCAAGGACCCGATCGCCCAGGCCCAGACCGCGCTCGCCGACACCGGCCAGGTGAAGACCGGCGAGGCCCCGGCCGACCTGCAGAAGCGGCTCTCCGCCGACGTCGGGCGTCTCGCCAAGACCAACCAGGACATCGCGAAGGCGATCGACGCGGCGGGGGCGCCGAAGGTCGACGACGGCGCCAACCTGCAGAAGGACACCGTCGCCGAGCTGAACAAGGCGGCCGACGGCTACCTGGACGTCCAGAAGAAGCTGGACGCGCTGTCCAGCGCCGACCAGTCCAAGTTCGCGGACGGGCTGCGCAGCGTCGCCGACCAGGTGCAGCAGCTGGCCACGCTGTCCACCCAGGCGCAGGGCAAGCTCCAGCGCGGCGACCTCGGTGCGGCCATGGCCAAGCAGGACGGCTGCAAGCCCTCCGCGGCCACCGCCGCCCCGAGCGCCGGGTCGGCCACTCCCGCTCCGAGCGGCGGCGGCACGGCCCCGGCGACGGCTCCGGGCACCGCCGCACCGACCGACGGCGCGACCGGCGCCCCCTCCGCCGCGCCCGGCGGCACCCCGGCCCCGTCCGCGACGGGCAGCGCCGGCCCGGCGGCCACGCCCGCCACCACGCCGGCCGCCGCCCCGTCCGAGCCCGCGCCCAGCGCGAGCTGACCCGCCGCACGCCCGAGGCACACCCGTCGCGCCCGGCCCGGGCACGGCGGGTGCGCCCGCGGCCCGGGGGACAATGGCGGGGTGATCAGTAGCCCCGTTCTCGACCCCACCCGCCTCGCCAAGCTGCGCGAGGCGCTGCTCGCCGCCTCGTTCACCGCCGACGGCTGCCTCGACCTGCTCGGGCCCACCGGCTACGCGGCGCTGGCCCGCAGCGAGGCGGTTCCGGCGCTGCGCGCGACCCGCGGCGACGGCCCGCTGGAGACGCTGGTCCGGCTGTTCCTGCTCCAGCAGCCGGTGCCCTACAAGGCGGCCGCGGCCGCGCTGCCGGTCGAGGACTGCCTCGCGGACGGCTGGCTGCGCCCGGACGGCGATCTGGTGCGTGCCACCGTGGACGTCCGCCCCTACGCCAACGAGGTCGCCGGGCTGCCCAGTTCGGACGCCTGGGTGGTCTCCGACCTGGGCTGCGCGGTGGGCGGCGCGGGCGGTATCGGCTCCGGCGAGACGGCGCACGGTGTGGCCCGAAGGGACCTGGTGCTCGGGGTCGGCGGCGCCTCCACGACGCTGGCCAACATCACCGTGCGCCGGCCCGTCCGCGCCGCGCTGGACCTCGGTTCGGGCTCCGGCGTGCAGGCGCTGCACGCGGCCCGGCACGCCCAGAAGGTGACCGCCACCGACCTCAACCCGCGCGCGCTGCGCTTCTCCGAGCTGACCCTGGCGCTGTCCGGTTTCGACAACACCGAGGCCGCCGCCGGGAGCCTCTTCGAGCCGGTCGGGGAGCGGAAGTTCGACCTGATCGTCTCCAACCCGCCGTTCGTGATCTCGCCGGCCGGCCGGTTCATCTACCGCGACGGCGGCATGGCCGGCGACGACCTGTGCCGCACCCTGGTCCGTTCCGCGGCTGCCCACCTGGAGCCGGGCGGCTACTGCCAGTTGCTGGCCAATTGGCAGCACGTCAAGGGCGAGGACTGGCACGAGCGGCTGGCCGGCTGGGTCGCGGGCACCGGGCTGGACGCCTGGATCGTCCAGCGCGAGGTCCAGGACGTCGCCCAGTACGCCGAGTTGTGGCTGCGCGACGGCGGCGACCACCGCGGTCCGGGCGGCGACTACCAGGCCCGTTACGGCGAGTGGCTGGACGCGTTCGAGACGGGCCGGGTCGAGGGCATCGGCATGGGCTGGATCACCCTGCGGGCGAGCGGCGCCGAGCGTCCGACGGTCCGGGTGGAGGAGTGGCCGCACCCGGTGGAGCAGCCGCTCGGTCCGCACATCGAGGAGTGGTTCGACCGGCAGGACTTCCTGCGCTCGCACGACGACGCGGGCCTGCTCGCGGCCCGGTACGTGCTGGCCGACGAGGTCGTCCAGGAGCAGGTCGGCGCGCCCGGCGCGGAGGACCCGGAGCACGTGATCCTGCGTCACAACCGCGGCATGCGGCGGGCCACCAAGGTGGACACCGTCGGTGCGGGCTTCGTCGGCGTCTGCGACGGGACGCTGGCGGCGGGCGAGATCGTGGACGCCATCGCCCAGTTGCTCGGCGAGGACCGGGTCGTCCTGCGGGACCGCGTGCCGGAGTCGCTGCGGCTGCTGACCGAGCAGGGCTTCATCCGCCCCGTCGCCTGAGCCGAAGCCCCGGCGCCCACTGCCCGAACGGGACGGGCACCCGCCTGCCAGGACGGGACGGGCGCCTGCCTCCCGGACCGGGCGGGCGCCCGGTTCACCTCCCGGTAGCCCCCGGTTCGTCCGTCGGCCTCCCGGCGGCCGTCCCGCGTTGGCCGCCCGCTGCGAGGCTCTGTCCACAGGCTGTGGACAGAGCTGGGGAGCCGGGGGGCGAGGGGTGGACAGGACGACGGCGGTCGTGGGCGGGCTGGTGCTCGCCCTGTTCGGTGGCGCGCTGCTGCTCTGGTGCGCCGCCGAAGTGCGCCTTCGCCACCGGGTCCGCCGCCGGGGGGTGCCGGCCGAGGCCGTCGTGGTCGCCGAGGACGACGCGCGCGGCGAGCTCGACAGCGCGCCGCTGCTCGCCTTCTCGGCGCTGCCGTCGGTCGGCGGCCCCGGGCCGGGGCGGTGCGCCGAGCGGGTGCTCGCCCGTCCGCGCGGCCACACGCCGCTGCGCCGTCCCGTCCGCTTCGCCCCCGGCATGTCCGTCCGGATCTGTTACGACCCGCGCCGCCCGGACCGGGTCGTGCTGGCGGCGGGGGAGATCAGCCGCCCGGCGGTGGCGGACCTGCTGTGGAGTGCCCTCGGGACCTGCTGCCTGGCGGCCGGGACGGGCCTGCTGGCGGCCGTCGTCGGCTGAATCCGCAGGGCCGCGGCCGGTTCGGTCGGCCGCCCCGGCGGACCGCACCATCCGGAGCCCCGCGCTCCGCGGATACTCCGTTGACAGATCTTGAAATCCGTCATTCCATCCTCCGGAACCCGCCGATGCCCCCCTCCACGGGGCGCGATGCTCCATCATCGGGTTACCGTTCGAGTGGCGTCGGTGGGCCTGGCAAGTGAAAACGCGGGATCCGTCCGTTTGACAAGGGTGGCCGGGGTACGGTCACACTCCGCTGGTGGGGTCGTCGTTCAGCGGCAGCCCCGGGACGGTGGAGGGGTCGGGCGGAGCGCAGCCCGTGCTGCTGGCGCCGACCAGCTCACATAACGACCGGGAGAGAAGAGCGAAGGTGTCCCCGAGCAGCGAGACCGCGCACGGACAGCGACTCGTCATTGTCGAGTCGCCGGCCAAGGCGAAGACGATCAAGGGCTACCTTGGCCCCGGCTACATCGTCGAGGCGAGCGTCGGGCACATCCGCGACCTGCCCAGCACCGCGGCCGAGGTGCCGGACAAGTACACCGGCGAGGTGCGCCGCCTCGGGGTGGACGTGGACCACGACTTCGCTCCCATCTACGTGGTCAACGCGGACAAGAAGTCCCAGGTCAGCAAGTTGAAGTCGCTGCTCGCGGAGTCCGACGAGCTCTTCCTCGCCACCGATGAGGACCGCGAGGGCGAGGCCATCGCGTGGCACCTCCAGCAGGTCCTGAAGCCCAAGGTGCCGGTGCACCGCATGGTGTTCCACGAGATCACCAAGACCGCGATCCAGGAGGCGGTGGCCAACCCGCGCGAGCTGAACCAGCGCCTGGTCGACGCCCAGGAGACCCGTCGCATCCTCGACCGCCTCTACGGCTTCGAGGTCTCGCCGGTGCTGTGGAAGAAGGTCATGCCGAAGCTCTCGGCCGGCCGCGTGCAGTCCGTCGCGACCCGCCTGGTGGTCGAGCGCGAGCGCGAGCGGATGGCCTTCCGCAGCGCGTCCTACTGGGACCTCGTCGGCACCTTCAGCACCGGCCGCACCCCGGCCGACGCGGCCAACCCGGAGACCTTCGGCGCCCGGCTGTCGAGCGTCGACGGCAAGCGGATCGCCAGCGGCCGCGACTTCGGTTCGGACGGCCGGCTGAAGGCCGGCAGCGCCAACACGCTCCACCTGGACGAGCAGGCCGCCCGCCAGCTGGTCGTCGCCCTGGAGCGGACCTCGTTCGGCGTCCGCAGCGTCGAGTCCAAGCCCTACCGCCGCTCGCCGTACGCGCCGTTCCGCACCACCACGCTCCAGCAGGAAGCCAGCCGCAAGCTGGGCTTCGGCGCCAAGCGGACCATGCAGGTGGCCCAGAAGCTGTACGAGAACGGCTTCATCACCTATATGCGCACCGACTCGACCACGCTGTCGGACACCGCGATCTCCGCCGCCCGCGCCCAGGTCACCCAGCTGTACGGCGCCGACTACCTGCCGGACGCCCCGCGCACCTACGCCAGCAAGGTCAAGAACGCCCAGGAGGCGCACGAGGCCGTCCGCCCCTCCGGCGACCGCTTCCGCACCCCGGCCGAGACCGGCCTGAGCGGCGACGACTTCCGGCTGTACGAGCTGATCTGGATGCGCACCGTCGCCTCCCAGATGAAGGACGCGGTCGGCCAGTCCGTCACCGTCCGGGTCGGCGGTACCTCCGCCGACGGCCGGGACGTCGAGTTCTCCGCCTCCGGCAAGATCATCACCTTCCACGGCTTCCTCAAGGCCTACGTCGAGGGCGCGGACGACCCGAACGCCGAGCTCGACGACCGCGAGCGCAGGCTGCCGCAGGTCGTCCAGGGCGACCCGCTGGCCGCCGAGCAGCTCACCTCCGAGGGCCACGCGACCAAGCCGCCGGCGCGCTACACCGAGGCCTCGCTGGTCAAGGAGCTGGAGGACCGGGAGATCGGCCGCCCCTCCACGTACGCGTCGATCATCGACACGATCATCCAGCGCCGGTACGTCTTCAAGAAGGGGACGGCGCTGGTCCCCTCCTTCCTCTCCTTCGCCGTGGTCAACCTGCTGGAGAAGCACTTCGGCCGACTGGTCGACTACGACTTCACCGCGAAGATGGAGGACGACCTCGACCGGATCGCCGCCGGTGAGGCGCAGTCCGTGCCGTGGCTGAAGCGCTTCTACTTCGGCGAGGGCGAGGGCGTCGAGACCGGGCGCGCCGCCGACGCCGGCAACGGCGACGGCGACCACCTGGGCGGCCTGAAGGAGCTCGTCACCGACCTCGGTGCGATCGACGCCCGCGAGATCAGCTCGTTCCGGATCAGCGACGACATCACGCTGCGCGTCGGCCGCTACGGCCCGTACGTCGAGCGCGCATCCGCCGTCGAGGGCGAGCCCGGCCAGCGCGCCGACATCCCGGACGACCTGCCGCCGGACGAGCTCACCGTCGAGCTGGCCGAGGAGCTGCTGGCCAAGCCCAGCGGTGACTTCGAGCTCGGCCAGGACCCCGTCAGCGGCAACATGCTGGTCGCCAAGGACGGCCGCTACGGCCCGTACGTGACCGAGATCCTGCCCGAGGGCACGCCGAAGACCGGCAAGAACGCGGTCAAGCCGCGCACCGCCTCGCTGTTCCAGACGATGTCGCTGGACACCGTCACCCTGGAGGACGCGCTGCGGCTGCTCTCGCTGCCGCGCGTGGTCGGGGCGGACGCCGAGGGCGTCGAGATCACCGCGCAGAACGGCCGCTACGGCCCGTACCTCAAGCGCGGCACCGACTCGCGCTCGCTCACGAGCGAGGACCAGCTCTTCACGATCACCCTCGACGAGGCGCTGGCGATCTACGCGCAGCCCAAGCAGCGCGGCCGGGCCGCCGCGGCCCCGCCGCTGCGCGAGCTCGGCACCGACCCGGTCAGCGAGCGCCCGGTCGTGGTCAAGGACGGCCGCTTCGGACCGTACGTGACGGACGGCGAGACCAACGCCACGCTGCGCAAGGACGACGACGTCGCCTCGATCACGCCGGAGCGCGGCTACGAGCTCCTCGCCGAGAAGCGGGCGCGCGGGCCGGTGAAGAAGACCGCGAAGAAGGCCCCGGCGAAGAAGGCGACCGCCACCAAGACGGCGGCCAAGAAGACCACCACGGCCGCCGCCAAGAAGACGGCCGCGAAGAAGACGGCGGCCAAGACCACCACGGCCGCGGCGAAGAAGACGGCGGCGAAGAAGACCACCGCGAGCAAGACCGCCGCGAGCAAGACCGCCACGAGCAAGGCCACGGCCACCGACGAGGGCTGATCCTCCGACGGCGGCTCCCGGGCCCGTGCCCCCTTCACCGGGGGTGCGGGCCCGAGGCGTGTCCGGGGAAGGTCGTGTGGGCCGTTCGGGGGAGGGGGTCCGGACCGTTCGCGGAGGGGGCGTGGGCCGTGCGAGGGCGGTGGCGGGACCGTTCGGGGACGGCGGGTGTGTGTGCGGGGATCGTCACAACCCGGTGATGAGCCCGATCCGGAACGTCGTTCGTCTCTTTCCGGCCAACCCCCGACCGCTACGCTGACCGTATGACGAGCGAGGAGCAGCCCACCCCCAGCGCCGCCCCGGCCGCCAGAGCCGCCATGCCCGACCTGCCCGAGGTCGCGCCCGCCGGAACCCCGGTGGAGCGGGCCCGCGCGCTGCTGCGCACGCGGTCCTACCGGCGGCTGTGGACCAACCAGCTGATCGGCGGCACCGCCGACCGGCTCGGCCTGCTGGTGCTGCTCGCGCTCACCGTGATCGCGGCCGCCCTCGGCGGCGGGTTCGGCGAGCTGCCGCGCAGCCTGGCCTTCGCCGTCGCCGGGGTCTTCGCCGCCCGGCTGGCGGCCACCCTGATCGCCGGCGTCCTGCTGCTCGGACCGGTGCACCGGCTGGTCGCCGGCAAGCTGGACCGGCGCTGGACGCTGTTCGGCGCCGACGCGCTGCGCGCCCTGCTGATCGGCGTCGCGCCGTGGTGGATCGTGTGGCTCGGCTCCGGCCCGAAGCCGTCCGGCGCCGCCACGTACGTCCTGCTCGCCACCGTCTTCGTGACCGGCGCCGCCGAGCGCGTGTGGGCCGTCGCCAAGGACGCGGCCGTCCCCGGCCTGCTGCCGCCCGCCGACCCGTACGCCCCCCTCGCCGAGCAGCGGCCGTCCGCGGCCCACCTGGAGACCGTCCGGAGCGTTGACCGGTTCACCGGCTGGGTCTGCCTGCCGCTCGCCGCCGTCGGCCTGGTCGGCCTCACCCTGCTCAACAACATCTTCGCGGCGCTCGGCTCGGACTGGCTCCGGGCCCACCAGGTGACCTTCGCCGCCCTCGGCGCGGCCGGCCTGTTCACCGTCTCCGCCGTCCGCGGCTACCTCCAGCAGCTGGCCCTCGGCCCGGTCACCGCCGCCCCGTACTCACCGTTGCAGGGCCTGCGCGCCCCGACCGACGCCACCCCCGGCCCCGCCCTCAAGAAGGGCCGCACGGGCGGCGCCCCCTACTTCACCTTCGCCGTCGCCGCCGCCTACGCCTCGATGGCCGGCGTCGCCGCCCTCGCGCTGCTCACCGCCGTCGAGCACCGGGCCGGGCCGATCGGCTACGGCCTGCTCGTGCTCGCCGCCACCGGCGCGCCGGCCGCCGGCGTCCGGCTCACCCGGGCCACCCTGCCCGCCCTCTCCCGCCGCCGGCTGCTCGCGCTGGCGCTGATCACCGAGGGCGTGACCCTGATCCTGGCCGGGCTCGTGCTCGACTACGTCCTGGTCCTCCTGCTCACCGTGCTGGCCGGCCTCGCCGCCGGGATCGTCGTCTCGGCCGGGCGCACCCTGCTCGCCCAGGAGGTCGAGGAGGCCCGGCTGCCGAAGGTCACCGAGCACCTGTACGCGGTGCTGCGGGCCGTCGTCGGCGCCGCGGTGGTCGCCGTCCCGCTGATCGCCGGCGCCTACGGCGACGTCGAGTACGGCACGGTCGAGCCCGGCTCGTTCACCTTCATCCACGGCGGCGCGGCCCTCGCCGTCGCCACCGCCGGCCTGCTCACCCTGGTGCTGGCCGCCGTCGTGCTGGTCAAGACCGACGACCGGCGCGGCACCGCCCCGTTCGGCCGTGACCTGGTCGACGCCGTGCGCGGCGGCAGCGGCCCGGCGGCGCACCGCACCACCGGCACCGGTTTCTTCATCGCCCTGGAGGGCGGCGACGGCGCCGGCAAGTCCACCCAGGCCCAGGCGCTCGCCGAATGGATCCGCGGCAAGGGCCACGAGGTCGTGCTGACCCGCGAGCCCGGTGGCAGCCCGGTCGGGCAGCGGCTGCGCGGCCTCGTCCTGGACGTCGGCAACACCGGCCTCTCCCACCGCGCCGAGGCCCTGATCTACGCGGCCGACCGCGCCGAGCACGTCGAGAACGTCATCCGTCCCGCCCTCGCGCGCGGCGCCGTCGTCATCACCGACCGGTACATGGACTCCTCCATCGCCTACCAGGGCGCCGGGCGCGACCTCGCCGCGACCGAGGTCGCCCGGATCTCCCGCTGGGCCACCGGCGGTCTGGTGCCCGACCTGACCGTCGTCCTGGACGTCGACCCGACCAAGGCCCGGGAGCGCTTCACCGAGGCGCTGGACCGGCTGGAGTCCGAGCCGACCGAGTTCCACCAGCGGGTCCGGGCCGGTTTCCTCGCCCTCGCGGCGGCCGACCCCGCGCGCTACCTGGTCGTCGACGGCAGCCAGGCACCCGGCTTCGTCACCACCGCGATCCGCCACCGGCTCGACCGCGAGCTGCCCCTCTCCGAGAAGGAGAAGGCCGCCCGCGCCGAGCAGGAGCGGCTCGCGCGGGAGGAGGCCGAACGGCGCGCCGCCGAGGAGGCCCGCAAGAAGGCCGAGGCGGAGGCCGCCGAGCGCAAGCGGCAGGAGCTCCTGGAGCAGCTGCGGGCCGAGCAGGCGGAGAAGGAGCGGCTGGCCAAGGAGGAGGCCGAGCGGGTCGCCGCCGAGGCCCGCCGCAAGGCCGAGGAGGAGGCGCGGCGCCGCGCCGAGGAGGAAGCCCGCCGACGGGCCGAGGAAGAGGCGCGCCGCAAGGCCGAGGAGGAGGCCCGGCTCGCCGCCGAGGCCGCCGAGCGCAAGCGGCTCGCCGCCGAGGCGGCCGCGCAGGCGGAACTCCAGCGGCAGCGGGAGCTCCAGCGCGAGGAGCAGCGCCGCCGTGCGGAGGAGGCGCTGCAGCGCGCCGAGGAGGCCCGGCTGGCCCAGGCGGCCGCGCTCGCTGCGGCTGCGGAGGCCGCTGCTGCGGCTTCCGCTGCGGCCGAGACGGCGGTGGGGCGTGCGGAGGACGCGGCTACCACTCAGCTGCGGGCGCCGAAGGGCTTGGGTGCTCAGGGTTCGGGTGCTCGGGGTTCGGCCGAGGAGGTCGACGAGACCACCCGTGAGCTGTCCTTGCGGGATCGGCAGTCGGCTGCGGAGCAGACTGCGAAGCTTCCGGCGGTTCCGGCTGCTCCGCCCGTTCCGCCTGTTCCGCCCGTTTCGGCGGACCAGACCGCTGTGCTGCCCCGGGTGTCGGGCGGCCCCGCTGCGACGGACGAGACCGCCGTGCTGCCGAAGGTGCCGGCCGACGAGACCGACCGGACCGCAGTGCTGCCCAAGGTCGCGCCCGGCCGGGCCGAGGACCGGGTTCCCCCGGGCCTGTGGCGCGAGGAGCCCGCGGACACCACCCGCGAGCTTCCGGTGGTTGGCGAGGGGCAGGCCCCGACCGACGCCGCAGAGCCGCGCCGGCGGCCGGACTGGGCCGAGGAGACACCGATGGACGACCTCCCGAGCCTCACCGACACGCTGCTCGGCTCGCGCGATGAGTGGTCCCACTGGGAGCGGGGCGGCGGACCCGGCCAGGACCCGCAGGTTCCGCGTGGTGGCGCGGGAGCGGGCGCGGGCGCTGGCACCGGTTCCGAGGGCGATGGTGACGACCAGGGCAAGGGCAAGGGGCGCCGCTGGGGGCGCCGGAGCTGATCCTGCGCTGCGGGTTCCGCTGCGCGGGGCTTGGTGGCGGGGCATGGGCTTTCGGGTGGGTGGGGTTCGCCGGGGGTGGCTCCGGGGGTGGCCGCTCCGGGGGCTGGATGATTTTCCGACTGCCGACTCTGTGGGGTGGGTGGTTAAGACCGTTGGCAGTCTGAAAATCACCCGTCACGCCCCTCTCCGCGGCCACCCCCTCCGCCACCCCCTCCCGCAGCCCGACCCTCTCGCCTTGGGTGGGGTCGGGGGGAAAGGGGGGTTAGGTGGGTGCGGTGGTGCTGGGTGGGGTGTCGCTCGGACGGCGCAGTGGGTGTCCGGGCGGGCACGTATGCTCGACGGCGGAGCGCAGCCGTACGGAGCTTGGGAGCAGCAGTGGCCGTCTGGGACGACCTGGTGGGCCAGGAGCGGGTGGTCGAGCAGCTGACCGCCGCCGCCAAGGCGGCCGGGGCGATGGTGACGGCCGGCCGTGGCGCCGGGCCGGCGGAGGGGGCCAACGCCTCCCTGATGACGCACGCCTGGCTGTTCACCGGGCCGCCCGGGGCCGGGCAGGTCACGGCCGCGCGGTCGTTCGCCGCGGCGCTCCAGTGCACCAGTCCGGACCTCGCGCTCGGCGGCACGCCCGGGTGCGGGTTCTGCGATGGCTGCCACACCGTGCTGGCCGGCAGCCACGCGGACGTGAAGTACGTCCGGACCGACGGGCTGTCGATCGGTGTCGGCGACATGCGCGACCTCGTGCTGCGCGCCTCCAGCTACCCGACCGGCGGGCGCTGGTCGGTGATCCTCGTGGACGCCGCGCACCGGCTCACCGAGGCCGCCGCGAACGCGCTGCTCAAGGGCGTCGAGGAGCCCTCCCCCCGTACGGTCTGGCTGCTCTGCGCGCCCTCCGTCCAGGACGTGCTGCCGACCATCCGCTCGCGCTGCCGCCTGCTCGTCCTGCGCACCCCGGCCGCCGAGGCGGTCGCCGACATGCTGGTCCGCCGCGACGGCGTCGACCCGGACACGGCGCGCCTGGCCGCGCTCGCCGGGCAGGGCGACGTCGAGCGCTCGCGCCGCCTGGCCGTCGACGACCAGGCCAGGACCCGGCGCACCGAGGTGCTGCGGATCCCCCTGGAGGTCTCCGACATCGGCGGCTGCCTCGCCGCGGCCCAGCGCCTGGTGGACACGGCCAAGGCCGACGCCGAGGCGCTCGCCGAGACGCAGGACGCCAAGGAGACCGACGACCTGAAAGCCGTCTACGGCGCCGCCGAGGGCGGCAAGGCACCGCGCGGCATGGCCGGTGCGGTCAAGGAACTGGAGAAGCGGCAGAAGAGCCGGGCCACCCGCACCCGCCGCGAGACCCTCGGTGTCGCGCTGCTCGACCTGCTCGGCTTCTACCGCGACGTGCTCGCGCTCCAACTCGGCTCCACCGGCGCGCTGGCCAACGAGGACCAGCGGCAGGCGCTGAACCGGGTCGCCCAGGCGGGCCCCGCGGAGGGCACGCTGCGCCGCATCGAGGCGGTGCTCGCCTGCCGGCGGGCGCTGGACCGCAACGTCGACCCGCTGCTCGCGGTCGAGGCGATGACGGTGGCGCTGCGCGCGGGCTGAGGCGCGCGGGGCGGTTTAGGGGCGGGCGCGTTCCGCTTCCCGCCCTACCCCGGTGTCCCACCTTCGAGTGAACGGTCGGTACGCGCCGGGCACACCCGCGTGTGACCGCCGGGTCGTCCCGCACGCTGGGGGCCGACTGCGCCCCGGTGCCGGGGCCGTCGCGTCCCGTACGGCGCCGGGTCCGCCCCGGTCGTCCGGTCCTCCGCCCTAGGTGGTGCGTTCCGTGGTCCGCTCGCTCCTCGTCATCCCCCTGCTGGCGGCCGCCCTCGGCGGCCTCTGGCTGGCCCGCGGGGCCCACCTGCGCTGGCGCGACCTGCGGGCCGCCCAGGCGTACGAGCTGGCCGGCGACCGGTGGCCGATGCTGCTGCGGGCGGCCGGGGCGATGGTCTGCGGGGTGTGCGTCACGGCGCTGACGCTGCTCACCGCCTTCGGCGCGTTCGGCGGCATGACCCGGACCGCTGAGGAGCCGGCGGAGCGCGCGGAGCCCGCCGTGGACGCGGCCGCCGCGGGCGATGCGCAGAGCGCTGGCCCCCGGCAGCAGGCGGTGCCGCCCACGGCCGAGGCCGCCGTGGCCCAGGCCGCGGCGGCGACGTCGCCGGCCGCCGTGCCGAGCCGGTTCGACAGCGTCGGCCACCCGGGCGGCGGGGAACTGCTGCAGTCCGCCGTGCTCGGTCCCGACGGCAAGCCGCGCAACGTCCGGGTCTGGCTGCCGCCGCAGTACGCCAAGGAGCCGAACGCCCGCTTCCCGGTCGTCGTGATGCAGGCCGCGACCCCGCGCAAGACCGCCGACGCCGAGGTCCCGGACGTCTTCGAGGGCATCGGCTCGGCCCTGCAGACCGGCAAGGCGCGGCCGTTCATCCTGGTCGCCCCCGAGGCGCCGAACGGCACCGCGCACCCTTGCGACCTCGTCGCCGCCGCCCCGCAGGCCGTCGCCGACGACGCGGCGCTGCGCACCACCATCGCCGTCACCTTCCGCGCCCTGCCGCCCGGCCCGGCCTCCTGGGGCACCCTCGGCGTCGAGGGCGGCGCGCCGTGCGCCGCGGCGGCGGGGCTGGCCCGCCCGGACCTCTACGGCGCCGCGGCGGCCGTCTCCGGGCGGTACGACGCCGCCGCGCTCACCCAGGCCGGCGCGGAGGCGCCCACGGGGACGGCGGCGAAGCTGATGCTCGCCGCCGCGAAGGCGGACGCCGCCGGGCTGGACGCGGCGCGCAAGCTCCAGGCCGCGCTGCACGGCGGGGCCGGTCCCGCGGCCAAGGCGGACGTGCGGATCTCGGACAACGTGCAGGACTTCACGCCCGACCGTGAGCGGCTGCGGCTCGTGCGGCAGGCGGCGCAGTACCTGGCGGACACGCTGGGGAAGGCCTCCTGAGCCGCGCTTTCGGCGGGCAGCCGCCAGTGGTCGGACGGTCCGGGTGAAGTCGAGCGGATCGAATCGAATCGAAGGGATCCGGATGAAGGCCACCGGGCGGGTACTGGCCGCAGCGCTCGCCGCGGCCGGGCTCCTGGCGGGCGGGTGCAGTGCGGGCGTGCCCGCTTCGGGCGGTGGGGCGGAGGCCGCGTCTTCGCCGGGTTCGCCGCCCGCCGAGGTCACGGCGCTGGAGCCGCTGCCCGCCGAGGTGCCCGCCGAGCTCGGTGCGTACTACGCACAGCGGCTCGCGTGGCAGCCGTGCGACGACGGGTTCGAGTGCACCACCTTCAAGGTGCCGGTCGACTACGGTCGGCCCGCTGACGGCGACCTCGCCCTGACGGCCGTCCGCGCCCCCGCGATCCCCGGCGCGGCGGCCTCGCAGGCCGGGGGCCGGATCGGCTCGTTGCTGCTCAACCCGGGCGGGCCCGGCGGGTCGGCGGTCGAGTACGTGGAGGCCGCCGCCCGGACGTACGACGGCGGGGTCCGCGCCCGGTACGACCTCGTCGGGCTCGACCCGCGCGGCGTCGGCCGCAGCAGCCCCGTCACCTGTCTGAGCGGTGACCGGATGGACGCCTTCACGTCCGTCGGCTTCACCCCCGCCGACCAGCGCGAGGTCGACGCCCTGGTGGCCGCCGACAAGGAGTTCGCCGAGGGCTGCCGGGAGCGCGCCGGCGCGGCGCTCGGCCACGTGAGCACCGTCGAGGCCGCCCGCGACATGGACGTGCTGCGCGCGCTCCTCGGCGACGAGCGGCTCAGCTACGTCGGCAAGTCCTACGGCACGTTCCTGGGTGCCACGTACGCCGGGCTCTTCCCCGGGCGGGTCGGGCGGCTCGTCCTGGACGGCGCGATGGACCCGTCCCTCGACTCCGTGGCCGGCAACCGGACCCAGGCCGGCGGTTTCGAGACCGCCTGGGCGGCCTTCGCCAAGGACTGCGCCCGGCGCGACGACTGCCCGCTCGGCCGCACCGAGCAGGAGGCCGGCGACCGGCTCGCCGCCCTGCTGGCGGCCGTCCGCGCCCAGCCGCTGGCCACCACCGACGGCGGCCGCCGCCTCAGCCACGCCCAGGCCACCACGGGCGTCCTCGAAGCGATGTACGCCGACTTCCTGTGGCCCAAGCTGCGCGGCGCGCTCACCGACGCCGCGGCCGGGGACGGCACCGGCCTGCTGAAGCTCTCGGACTCGTACTACGGGCGCGAGCCGGACGGCTCCTACCCCAACCTGATGTTCGCCAACACGGCCGTGAACTGCCTCGACCTGCCCGCGCCCTTCGCCGGCCCGGAGGACGTCCGGCGGGCGGTGCCGGACTTCGAGCACGCCTCGCCGCACTTCGGTCGCGACATGGCGTGGATGGCGCTGACCTGCGCCTACTGGCCGGTGAAGGCCACCGGCTCGGCGCACACCGTCCGGGCCGCGGGCGCTGCCCCGATCGTCGTCGTGGGCACCACCCGCGACCCCGCCACGCCGTACGCGTGGGCCCAGGCGCTGGCGGGCCAGCTGGAGTCCGGGCGGCTGCTCACCTACGACGGGGACGGCCACACCGCGTACGGGCGGCACAGCGCGTGCGTGGACGGCGCGGTCAACCGTTACCTGCTGACCGGTGAACCGCCGGAGCAGGGCAAGCGCTGCGGCCGGTAGACGATCAAGGGCCGTCCCACCAGGTAGTTTCAGCTTCAATCGATCACCGGTACGACGTTACGATGAGCGCCTCCCCGCCCCCTCCTCTCCCCGGAGCGCACCGTGCTCGGTGTCAACAACCTGGCGACGTACGTCATCGGCGCCCTCGTCATCGTCCTGCTGCCCGGCCCCAACTCCCTGTACGTGCTGTCCGTCGCCGCCCGCAAGGGCGTCCGGACCGGCTACCGGGCCGCCGCCGGCGTCTTCGTCGGCGACTTCACCCTCATCAGCCTCACCTCGCTGGGCGCCGCCTCGCTGCTGAAGGCCAACCCGGCCGTCTTCGCGGTGGTCAAGTTCGGTGGCGCGGCCTACCTGCTCTGGATCGGCTTCGGCATGCTCCGCGCGGCCCGCCAGCTGTGGCGCGAACACCGCGCCGCCGCCGACGCCGGCACGACGGCGGACGAGCAGACGACCGGGACCGTCGAGCGGCCGTTCCGGCGCGCGCTCGTGATCAGCCTGCTGAACCCGAAGGCGATCCTGTTCCTCTTGTCATTTTTCACGCAGTTCGTCGACCCGTCCTACGGCCAGCCGGCGTTCTCCTTCGCCCTGCTCGGCGGGATCCTGCAGACCTTCAGCTTCCTCTACCTCACCCTGCTGATCTTCGCCGGCACCACCCTCGCCACCGCCTTCCGCCGCCGCAAGCGGCTCTCCGCCACCCTCACCAGCGGGGTCGCCGTCCTCTTCGCCGGCTTCGCCGCCAAGCTCGCCGTCTCCTCCGCCTGACCCCCGCCGCGATTTCCCGTTACGGATCACCCGCGAACCTGTGTAGACTGGCCCGCGTTGCCAGCGCGTAGGGCAGCGACGCCGCCTTAGCTCAGTTGGCCAGAGCAACGCACTCGTAATGCGTAGGTCGCGGGTTCGAATCCCGCAGGCGGCTCCATGGAAGGCCCAGGGCAGACATCGTCTGACCTGGGCCTTCGTGGTTTTCAGGGCTGGCTGGTCCTGCGGTCCACGCCCACGATCCGGTACGCCTCGGTGTAGCTCACGCCCTGCTGCACGAGCCGCGAGTACGCCTCCCGCTCCCGCACCGGCTTCACCCGGCCCTTCGGCCGTCGATCCACCCGAATCCCGAAGTCCATCGCACTCCCCGAACAGGAGTGTTGCGACAACCACTAGAAAAATCCACGTGGCCTGCGACGCCCAGGGCCTGCCCCTGGTGGTCGCCGCCTCCGGGGCGAACGTGCACGCGGCCGGGCGTGGAGTCCAAGGAGCGCCTGGGCAGGCACCGCCTGGCTGTTCGGCTACCGCCGTCCGACCGTCCGCTACGAACAGCAGGGCGGACACTTCCTGGCCTTCCTCGGACCCGGCCCCTCGTCCTCCTCGGCCTCGCGTGATCACAAAACGGACGTCACGCGACTGCGCCGAAGCCCTGAGTACCAGAGGGGGAACGTTTCGGGAACCAGCGCTGAGACCCTCGCCACGTCATGGTGACGAAGCGCTAAGGAAGTCCATGTTCAGTTTGCAGCGTGCCCACGCTAACGGGGACCGGTACCTTCTGCTGCTCGGTGCCGATCTGATGTTGCGTGAGCGAGCCATCGTTTCCGCCCTGCGTGCCTATCCCGGCCCGGTGATTGGTATGACGGAGGATCCCGTTTCCGGTGCGAACCGGTATTTCGACCACGTCCTCCCGGCCAGTCCCTACCACGCCAAGTCCGCGCTGAAGGCAGTGGAGGAATTCGAGCGGCAGACCGGCCTGAAGCCGGACGCGGTGGTTCCCATCTACGAGATGACCCTGCAGGCCTCGGTGACGATCGCCCACCACTACGGGTTGCCGGCGCTCTCCGACGAAGCGCTCCGGCTCTCGCGGGACAAGCACACGATGAAGGTGGCGTTTGAGGAAGCCGGTGTTCCCTGCGCCCGGCACCGGTTGTTCTCCACCGCCGAGGAGCTGCGAGCAATAGCCGCGGAGCTGGAGTTCCCCCTGGTGCTGAAGCCGAGGGACTTCGCCGGGAGCGTCGGGATCATCAGGGTCAACGCGGCTGACGAACTCGACGACGCCTATGAGCACTGCCGTTCCTCGCTCATGGAGGTCGCCGGGACCTTCGACCTCACTGACGGACGTTTCCAGGTGGAGGAGTACTTCGTCTCGACGCACGAGGTCTCCGTCGAGGTCATCAACTACGAGGGCAGCCGCGCGGTGCTGGCCGTCACCGACAAGAGCAAGAGCGCACCCCCGTACTTCGCCGAGACCGGCCAGCTGGTGCCGAGCCGGGAGACCGGCAACGCCGCACTGCGCGAGCTCGCGCTCAAGGCCTGCGAGGCGCTCCACATCGACCGCGGCATCGCCCACGTCGAGATCCTGGTCAACGGGGACGAGTTGAGCGTGGTCGAGGTCGGGGCCCGCCCCGGCGGCGACGGCATCATGGACCTCATCGACCGGGTCTACGGGTTCAGCCCGTACGACCTGCACATCGCGGCGTACCGCCGGACGATCGAAGAGCTGCCGCAGATCCCCGACACGCCGCAAGGGATCGCGGCGATCAGCTTCCTCAAGGCCGCCGGCGGCACGATCACCGGTGTACACCGGCCGCAGGGGTTCGATCCGGTCGAGCGCGCGCTCTATGTGACGGCGAAGCCCGGCGACCACTCCCGCCCGCCGACCGACTACCTGGGGCGCGAGGGCCTCATCGAGTGCTTCGAGCACGGGCGCGGTCCTGGTGACTCCCAGGAATTCCAGGCGCGGGTGGCGGAGCTGGCGGCGGCACACAGCGAGAACCTCTTCAGCGTCGAACCGTGACAGCGGAAAGCAGAGCGGAACGGCTCATCGAGATTGCGCGCGACGCGCTCCACTTCGCATTCGTCGCCCCTCTCGACCAGGGCATCAAGCAGTCAAACCCGGCTCCTGAGTGGGGCGAAAGGAATTCGTCGTGAGTGCGTCCGTTGTCACCAGTCTCCCGGGGCCCGCTTCGCGGCGGTTGCTGGAGCAGCAGGAGCGGGATGAGTCCTCGGCCCGTACCTATCCGCGACACACGCCGATCGCGGTCGCCGGCGGACAGGGTTCCTATCTGCACGACGTCGACGGAAACCGGTTCCTCGACTTTCTGAGCGGGGCCGGCGTGCTGGCTCTCGGCCACGGCAATCCCGAACTGATCGCCGCAGCACAGGCTCAGCTGAATGTCGCCACCCACATGCTCGACTTCCCCACCGAAGCGAAGTCGGAATTCTCCACCCGGCTCCTCGGGATGCTGCCCGAGGCCATGCGGGACCGAATGAAGATCCACTTCTGCGGGCCGACCGGTGCGGACGGAATCGATGCCGCGCTGAAGCTCTGCAAGACCGCGACCGGGCGGGCGGATGTGATCTCGTTCCACGGCGGCTTTCACGGCAGCACGCAGAGCACGCTTGCGATCACCGGGCTGCGTGGCTCGAAGGAGCACCTGCACAACCTGCTGCCCGGTACGACGTTCTTCCCGTACTCGTACTGCTTCAAGTGCCCGCTGTCTCTGAACCCGGACAGCTGCCAGGTCAACTGCGTGCGCTACCTGGAGAATCTGCTGGCTGATCCGAACGGCGGCGTGCGCCTCCCGGCCGCTGTGGTGCTCGAGATGGTCCAGGGCGAAGGCGGGGTGGTCCCGGCCCGGGCCGAGTTCGTCACCGAGCTCCGCCGGATCACGCGCGAGCGGAACATCCCGCTGGTGGTCGACGAAGTGCAGACCGGCTGCGGGCGGACGGGTACGTGGTACGCCTTCGAGCAGTACGGGATCGAACCCGACGTCATCGTCTCGTCCAAGGCCCTGGGCGGCGGCCACCCGGCTTCGGTCATCATCTACGACGAGCGGCTGGACGGTTGGGCGCCCGGCGCGCACACCGGAACCTTCCGCGGCAACCAGCTCGCCTTCGCCGCGGGTGCCGCCCTCATGCGGATCGTCGAGCGCGATGACGTGCTGGCGCATGTGCGCGAGATCGGGGAGTTCCTCCGGGCGGGACTGGACGCGCTGCAGCTGAACCACGCCATCGGCCCCATGATCGGCGAGGTCCGGGGGCGCGGGCTGATGCTCGGTGTCGAGCTGAACCCGCTCGGCAGCTGGACCGCGAGCGAGGTCGCCGGCCGGGTCCGGATGGCTGCGCTCCGCCGGGGGCTGCTCTTCGAGCTCGCAGGACGGGACGACTGCGTCGCCCGGTTCCTGCCGCCCCTGAACCTCAGCCGCGGGGAAGCCCAGGAGGCCCTGGACATCCTGGGCGCGGCCTTCGCCGAAGTGAGCGCCGAAGCGCTCGGTGCCCCCGTCGGCCGCCAAGACGGTAGTCACGAGAAGGAAGGGATCCACGTATGACGGCGACATCCGCAGCACGTTCGGAAGAGATCAGGGCTTCCTATCAGCGCTTCCCCCGGTGGACGCAACACGGCTGGACCTGGATCACCGGTAAGGCGCTCCCCGGCCAGCAGCCACTGGTTCGCCTGAACCCCGTCACGTACCTGATCTGCGACCTCGTCGCACTCGCGGCCGGTATCGGCAGTGCCTGGTGGATCGTCGCACGGGGTCCGCTCTGGACGCTCGCACTGCTGCCCTTGGCCTGGTGCCTCACCGCGTCCGCGGCGCGCGTGTGCTCGACAGTGATCGCGCACCACGCCATCCACACCCGTTTCACCGGGCGGATACGGCAGGACCGACTGATCCACCAAGTGCTGTCCACGCTCGTCTGCACCGACGACGCGGATCAGTACTACGAGGACCACGTCAATCTCCACCATCGCAAGGAAACCTTCGCGACCCTCGCCGATCCCACCATCCAGCATCTGCTCATGCTCGGTTTCCGGCCCGGGATGACCACCCGGGCGTTGCGGCGCCGGCTGGCTCTGATGATCGTGTCCCCGCGGTTCCACGCCGAGTTCCTGTACACCCGGCTGGCCCAGAACCTCGTCCGCTGTGCGCCGTACCGACGGGTCATGGGGTTCGCCTACCTGGCCGTCATTCTCGGCCTGGTGACCTGGCAGGGGGTGTGGTGGGAGTTCACCGTCGCCGTGCTGGTCCCGATGCTCCCGATCTACCACGTCGTCGCGCTGTTGGAGTTCCTCAGCGAGCACGCCTGGTTCAAGGCCAAGGACGGCAGCCTGAGCGGCCGGGCCTTCCATGTGTCGCACTCCTGGGGACGGTTCTGCGGTGACCCGCTGCCGCCGGTGGGCCTCGGCGGGGCCGCCGCGTTCCGCGCCTGGTTCCGATGGGGCGCCCGCCTCGTCTGCTACCACATCCCGGCTCGAGTCCTCGTCGTACCCGGCGATCTCGCTCAGCACGACTTCCACCACCGGCGGCCCTCGACCAAGGAGTGGGTCCGTGCGGCGTACGCCCGTCAGCACGACATCGACGCCGGACACCCCAAGTGGCCCGCGTACACCGACGTCTGGGGGATGGGCGATGCCATCGGCCGGGTGTTCACGATTCTGAGCCAGGAGAAGCCCACCGAATGGGGGCTCGGCGGCGAGAAGAGGCGCACGTCCGAGGGCGCGCAGGCAGCGAACTCGTCGTCGAGGATGGTGAACGATGCCGCGTGACCCCCAGCACCTGCGTGTCGTCAAGTTCGGTGGATCATCCTTCGTGGAGCTGGCGGACTACGCCCGGGTCGCTGCTCATCTGATCGAGCTGACCGGCGATGGCCGCACCGGGGTGATCGCCGTGGTGAGCGGGATGTCCGGCTCCACCGGACGTCTGCTCGAGGCGGCGTTGGCGGTTGATCCGGACCTGAAGCCGGAGGTGCAGGACCAGGCGCTGGCCACCGCCGAAATGCTGAGCGCCACTCTGCTCCGGGCCGCCCTGCACGCACAGGGGAGTACGGCGATCGATCTCTGGGCGCACCAGCTGGGCATCGTCGGTGATGACACCGCCACCCGATCGAGGATCGTCACGATCGACCCCGCGCCCGTGCTCAAGGCGCTGACCGAGCATCAGGTCGTCGTGCTGGCCGGTGGCCAGGCGGTGCGGCCCGATGGCCGCATCACCATGCTCGGCCGCAACAGCTCGGACCTCACCGCGGTCGCCATCGCCGGGGCACTCGGCGTCACCGAGTGTGAGATCTACTCCGATGTCCCCGGTGTGTACACCACCGACCCCTACACCGAACCCGCGGCTCGGCTGATGCCGGAGCTGTCCTACGCGCAGTGCGAAGCGATGTCGGACAGCGGGGCCAAGGTCCTGTTCGGCGGGTCGGTGGTGGCGGCCAGGCGGTACGGCGTCGCCATCGCGTGCCGGTCCCTGAGCGACGACCGAGGAACCGTCGTGGGTCCGGGGGCGGGCACGACCGCGGTGGTCGGTGACCGGAAGGCCCAGGTCTTCCGGCTCGCGACCGGTGTCGATCCCGACCAGGTCGCCACGCTGATGCGGGAGACGGGACTCGTCGCCGTGGCAGTGCCCTCCGCCGAGCCCGTCCTGGCGTTCACAGGTGACCAGCGTGGCGTGGCCGAAGCCCTGGCCGGCGCCGGGGTCATGGCCGAGGCCGTGCACGGAACCGGGTTGATGTCGGTCGTCGAACCGGACGGCACCGCCCGGCGGTGGTTGGCCCCACTGGACGAGGTGGACGCCCAGGTCCGGCGCGAACACGCCCGGCTGTATCAGCAGCCCGGTTCCACGGATCCGGCGCGCCTCGCACCGAAGGCCCGCTCGGCCAACAGCGGGCTGCTCATCGGCTCCGCCGGACACCGACCCGTAAACCTTCCGGAGTGAGGAGAACAACAGTGGAACCGCTGCGCATTCATTGGGACGTACCGACGGACGGGGGCGGCCAGGCCAAGCCCACGGAGAAGTACAAGCTGGGCGCCCTGGACATGGGCGAGATCACCGACTTCGTCAAGGAGGCCGAGGAACTCGGCGTCGACAGCCTCCTGTTCGGGATCGGGCACTACCTGCCGGATCCCGTGCCGATCATCGCGGCCCTCACCCAGCAGACGGAGCGGGTGAAGTTCATGCTCGCGTACCGCCCGGGGCTCCTTTCGCCGACGCTCTTCACGCAGATCGTCAACACCCTTTCCTGGATGTCCGACGACCGCCTCTCCCTCAACGTGGTCGCCGGGATCTCGGTGGCCGAGCAGGCCGGCTACGGTGATTTCCTGGACCACGACCAGCGGTACGCCAGGGCGGGTGAGTTCCTCCACATCCTCCGGGAATTCTGGGAGGGCGAGGTCCCGCAGACCTTCGACGGGCAGCACTACTCGATCAAGGACGCGGAACTGCACCTCGGCTACAAGGGTGGCAAGCGTCCCCAGATCTACATCAGCGGTGCCTCGGAGGTGGCGCAGCAGACCGCCCTCAGCTACGGCGACTGCTGGATGCGCTACGCCGACACCCCGGAAGGGATGCGGCAGGCGAGCCTGCCGTTGATCGAGGGGGGCTGCCGGGTCGGCACCCGGATGCATGTGCTCGCCCGGGAGACCCGCGAGGAGGCGCTGGCCGAACTCGCCGAGCTGATGGGCGATCCCGACCTCGAACACGAGGCGTGGATCCGCGAATTCGTCAAGAACGTCGACTCCGAGGCGGTGAAGTCCTCCTTCCGGCTCGCCGATCAGGCGAACGGAAACTGGCTCTCGCCCTACATCTACACCGGCGCCGTCCCCTACCGCGGAGGCCCGGCGCTGTGCTTGGTCGGCAGCTACCAGGAGGTGGCCGACTACCTCTTCCAGTACAAGCTCGCCGGCATCAGCGAGTTCATCTTCTCCGGCTGGCCGACCCGGCCTGAGATGAGGACCTTCTTCACCCACGTGGTGCCCCTCATCCGTGAGCTGGAGCGTGACGCGCAGCCGCAGTCATGACTGCTCGCTCGAGCCCGCTGAAATCAACTCACTGAAAGAGGGATCCCCATGCACATCGTGGTTCTCAACCGCTGGCCCAGGTTCTCCGACGAACGGCGCTGGGACAACGAACTTGAGCGATTCGAGGATCTCGACCATGACCGGCACCGGATCAGCTATGTGGTCGACGCGGAAGGGGCTACCGGAGTCCTTGCCGATCGTTCGCACATCGCGGATTTCGTCATGCTCGAAGATCTGACGGATCTCGCCGCGGTGTGTGCCGCCGTACGGGCAATAGCCGATCGCGTCGGACCCGTCGATCAGCTGGTGGCGTTGTCGGAGTATCTGCTGGACGTGGCCGCCCAGGTCCGCGAGGAACTGGAGATCCCCGGTCCGCGCCCGGCGGAGGTCAGTACCTATCGGAACAAGCTGACCATGAAGCAGCTCCTCGCCGACGCGGGTGTACGGGTGCCTCGGTTCGCCCCTTGCTCGGATGTGGAGACGACCACCCGGATCGCCCGGGACATCGGCTATCCCCTGATCCTCAAGCCGGTCGCCGGGGCGGCCAGCAAGGGCGTAAACCGCGTGGCGGACGAAGCGTCGCTCCGGTCGTGGCTGGCGAGCGTCGACAGTGCCGACTACCAGATCGAGGAATTGATCGACGGGACCGTCTACCACGTGGACGGATTCGCCGACCACGAGGCGCGGGTGCCCTTCCAGGTGGTGTCCCGCTACATCAACGACTGCCTTGCTTTCGAGACGTCGGGAGCACCACTCGGTTCCGTGGTCGTGCAGGAATCCGCGCTGAGGGAAAGGGTCGAAGAGTTCGTCCGGGCCTGTGTCGCCGCGCTCGACATGAGGTCGATGGCGATTCACCTGGAACTCTTCGTGACCAAGGACGAGGAGATCGTCTTCCTGGAGATCGCCGGGCGGGTCGGCGGTGCCGAGGTGCCGCATCTCATCAACCGGCTCTTCGGCGTCAACTTGAGCTGGGTCTGGCTGAAGGCGATCTGCGGAGAGCCCGTTTCCCTCCCGGCCAAGACGTCGGACCCGTCCGGTGGCTGGCTGATCATTCCCAAGCGTGACCAGCTCCCTGCCAAGGTGCTCCATCGGACCTCGATGCGGTCCTCGGTCCCGACGGTCTGGCGCGAACTCGTGCCCAGCCCGGGGGAGGTGCTGGACCCGGACGGCAGTTATGACGCCATCCACAGCGGGCGGTACATCCTCGTCGGGGACGAAGCACAGGTCGAAGCGGACATTCAGTACATCATTGAGAACTTCCGTATCGAGACCAGTCTGCTTCCGGCGTGAAGGGGGGAGAGAGATGTCGTCGCCAGTAAAGACCGTCACGCCGATTCCGGCAGTGGCGAAGCGCGCCGGCCGGCAACGCCCCCTCTTCCTGACCGGGGTCCTGCTGGTCGCCGTGGCAGAACAGGTCGTGGCCTTCGCCATTCCCCTGCTCGTCTTCCAGAAGACGAACGATGTCGGCTTCCTGGGCCTCGCCTATGCCATCGAATGGCTTCCGGCGTTGCTGGCCTATCCGTTCGCGGGGTTGATAGCCGACCGGGACGGGGGTCCCCGGCTGTTCTCCGTCGTCACCGCCGGCCGGTCGGTCGTTCTCGTCCTCGCCCTGGCCGGCTGCCTGCTGCTGTCGGACTGGCAGACCCCGATCCTGATGTCCTGCGGAGCGCTCCTCACCCTGCTCATGGCGCCGGTTCAGATGGCGATCGAGAAGGTCGTGCCACAAGTGGCCACGGGCGAGGACCTGCCGAAAACGCAGGGGCTGGTCCAGAGCATGGAGGTTTCGGCGATGGCCGTCGGCCCCGCGCTCGCGCTGCTGGGCGTGATGTTCTTCGACAAGACCATGCTCCTCGGCGTCGCCGGAGCGGTGTTCATGGCCGCTGCCTGCTGCTGGCTGCCGATACCCCGCGGACCGCGGGCCGCGAAGCCCGGCACCGCGAGGGAGACCATGGCCGAGCTCGGCCTGGGCTGGAAGCTTCTGGCCAGGAGCAGGCCGTTGGTCCTGCTGGCCGGTCTGAACTTCTCGATCAACCTGGTCTTCGGCACGGCGCTCAGCGCCAATGCGGCGTTGGTGACCGACGTGTTCGCCGGTCCGGAATCGGCATTCGCCCTCCTGAACGTCTGTATCGGCGTGGTCGGGCTGGTCAACCTGTTGGCCATCCCGTTCCTGCTGCGCTTGTTCAGCGTCAGGGTGGTCGGGGTGGTCGGACTCGCCGTCCTGTGTGCCTGTCTGGTGGTGCTCGGCTTCGCGCCGTCGCTGCTGATCTACGGTCCGGCTCTCGTCATGGCGATGGTCGGGGTGACCTACTTCAACGTCTACAACCGCACCCAGCGGATCAGGGTGATCGCACCGGAGCACCTGGGCAAGGTCATGGGGCCGTTCTACATGATCAATCTCCTGGCGGCACCGCTCGGTGGACTGCTGCTGGCCGGCCTCGGCTCCAGTCTCGGGCCGCAGTCGCTGATCGCGGTTTCCGCGATCGCGCTGAGTGGAGTCGCCGCTGTCCTGTTCCCGCTGACGATGCGTTCCTTCCATCGCGCATTGAACAGCTAGGCGACGTCCAGCCGCCGGCTGCAGCCATCGATCGGGATCTCCGCGGTCGCGCTTGATGGGGTCGGCTCATTTCATTCGTTGCTGACGGTATGTTCGCTCAGTTTCGCACTTTCCACATAGGAGAAAGCCCGTACCATGAGCATTGGGGAAGGCGGAGTATTTCGCTGCCTGCTGACCACTGTCGAATCCGACTCGCATTTCTGGAACCTCATCTTTCTGGAGAAGTTCATTGCCGAGAACGGCGGGGAGGTTCGCAATCTGGGCGGCTGCACGCCCGCGGACCTGGTCGTCAAGGAGGTCAACGACTTTCAGCCGGATCTGCTCGTGGTTTCCAGCGTCAACGGTCATGGCTACTACGGCACCAGCGTCGTGCTGACGGAGCTCAAGCGCGCCGGCGTCAACGTTCCTTGCGTTGCGGGCGGCAAACTCACCACGGCACCGTCGGACAATGACCGGGTGCGCCGGGAATTGCTCTCCCAGGGCTGCACCGACGTCTTCCTGGGCGAGAATGCCGTCGATCGCTTCCGGGAATTCCTGGCTTTCGGCGCCCGTTACGGGTTCGCTGCCTGGCAGCCCGGCATTCCGGTGGTCGCGCCGTGGGACGGGTACGCCGCCAGCCTGTCCGTGGCCCAGTAGCATGTCCGGCTACATGGATCGGTTCATCGCCGACGCTCGCCGACGTGAAACCCTGGTGGTGCAGCCCCGGATGGGGTTCGGCAATATCGCCACGATGCGCGCGGGCCTGCGCGACGTACATGACCTCGATATCCCGGTCGTCGGAACCATCACCGTCGACAGCTATACCCGCGTCGGCGACCATGTGAGCTCGATCGAGCGGCTGCGGGCGGGGGAGGAACTCAACGGGTACCCCATCGTCTCCCACCCGGTGGAAGAAACCCGAGAAATGCTCGCCGGACTGTACGGGCCCGGGTTCCCCATTCAAGTCCGGCACGGCACTGCCCTGCCGTTGCGGGTGATCGAGAGCTTGGTGCTCGCCGGCCTGGACACGACGGAGGGCGGGCCGGTCTCCTACTGCATGCCGTACAGCCGTCTCCCGCTCGAGCATGCGGTGTCGGCGTGGGCCGAGAGTTGCCGCTACCTCGTCGGCGAGGTGGAGCACGGGCACATCGAGAGCTTCGGAGGGTGCCTGCTGGGGCAGTTGTGCCCGCCGTCGCTGCTGATCGCCATGACGGTGCTCGAAGGACTGTTCTTCGCACAGCACGGCGTGCGGTCCATGTCGCTGAGCTACGCCCAGGGGACGCACGACGATCAGGACAGAGCGGCTGTGCGCGTGCTGCGGGCATTGGCGCAGGAATATCTTCCTTCGGTCACGTGGCATGTCGTCCTCTACACCTACATGGGGCTGTTCCCGAGTACTCCTGACGGTGCCACGGAGCTGATTCGCAGCAGCGCGCGGCTGGCCCGTGATACGCGCTGTGAACGCCTCATCGTGAAAACGGTGTCCGAGGCGTGGCAGATACCGAGCGTGGCGGAGAACCTGGACGCGCTGCGGGTGGCATCCGCTGCCGCCGGTGGGCCGCCGGCAGCTGCCGTCCCGCAGGAAAAGGAATACTTCGATGAAATAATGGAAGAAGCCCGATGCTTGATCGAAGGAGTCCTCAATCTGGACGCCGACGTTGGCGCGGCGCTGACCCGTGCCTTCGCGTTGGGATTGCTCGACATTCCCTTTTGTCTGCACGCCGATAACCAGAACAGGACAACGTGTGTGCTGGACGATCAGGGTGCTCTCAAGTGGGGCGACATTGGGAATCTACCATTCCGGGGATCGGTGCGGCAGAATGCGAGGGGGCAGCTCCAGTCGAGCGAGCTCTATCGCATGTTGAATCATGTCGCCCATCGCTATGACCACGGTCAGCCAAACAGAGAGAAGGGCGATGATGGAAAGTTCTGACCGCTTCAGGGAACTCTTCGGTTCCTTTCCCTCCCCGGTCGCAATCGTGACTGCGATGGGTGCGGGCAACACCCCGTTCGGTTTCACCAGCAATGCGGTGTGCGCGGTGTCGGCCGCGACGCCATCGCTACTGATTTCGGTGGGTGCGGGCTCGCGGACGCTGCCGGCGATCGTCGCCTCGCAGGCGTTCGCGGTGAACTTCCTCTCGGTGGAAGGCCAGGCGGCATCGGAGCTGTTCGCGAGCAAGGCAACCGACAAGTTCGCGCACGTGGATTGGGAGCCCTCCGCCCTCGCGGCAGGGGCGCCGCTCCTGACGGACATCGCCCTGGGCTACGCCGAGTGCCGGATCGTCAGCACCACCCGTGCTGACGACCACTGGCTCTTCATCGCCCGGGTGGAAGGCACCGCTGTCTTCCCCCGCGTCCCGCTGATGTATCGCCGCGGCGAATACAGCGCCTGGTCGTCTCACCACGACGCGTCGCTGCCCGTGTTGGAGGGAGCCCTGTGAAGAAGCTCCTTCTCATCGGGGTCGGCCAGATGGGTCGGCCGTACGTCGCCGCCGCAGGTCGACTCGGGGTGAGCGTCCATGCTGTCGAGGCGGCCTCCCGTGCCGATCGGGTGACGGGAACGGCGAGTGTGGCGCAGGCCCGGGGCGAGCTCGACGAGCACTGGATGGAGGGTGCCTGCCTCGCCCTTCAGGACGGCCCGTTCGACGGCGTCATCGCCTTCAACGAGCCCCAGGTCATCGCCGCGGCCATGATCCAGGATCGGTTCGGTCTCCCCGGGCCGTCCTTGCACGCCGCGACGGCTTCTCGGAACAAGGCGCTGCAACGAGCGCTGTTCACCGCGGCCGGGATCACTCAGCCGGCGTACACCGTGACCGACTCCCTCGCCGAGGAGATGGCCTGGGCCGCCGAGCGCTGGCCGGTGATCGTCAAGCCGCTGTCCTCCGCCGGCAGCGCCGGTGTGGAACTGGTGACCGATGCCGAGAGCTTCCGTGCCGTGGCGCAGGCCCGCGCCGGTGAGCGGGTCATCGTGGAGGAGGCGATCGACGGCCCGGAGTACAGCTGGGAGGCACTGGTCCGCGACGGCGAGGTGTGGTTTGCCAACGTCACCGCCAAGGAGACCACCGGGCCGCCCCAGTTCGTCGAGGTGGGTCATCGCACCGGCGTACACCTGCCGGAACCGAGTGCCAGGCAGGTAGCCGATACCGGTGCCCGGGTGCTGCGCGCCATGGGGATACGGACCGGCTTGGTGCACATGGAGTTCCGCCTCTCCGCCGCTGGGCCGGTTCCCATCGAGGTTGCGGTCCGGACTCCAGGCGACTATCTGATGGATCTCCTCGGTGCCACGTACGGCATCGACTGGTACGAGATGGTGGTCCGGATGGCGGTGGGGATGCCGCTGCCCCAGCCGCCGGTCGGCCCGTTCCGGCATGCCGCCAGCATCTTCACGATCTCGGAACCGGGTGTGGTGCAGGACATCCGCGGTCTGGACGCAGTGCGAAGTCACCCGTCGGTGCTCCAGGCGGGCGTGGAGGTCGAGCCCGGGGACACGGTCCTGGCGGTGCGGAGTTCGGGTCATCGGACGGGCGAGGTCGTGCTGGCCGCTCCGTCCTCCCCCGAGCTCGAGAGTGCCATCGCGTTCGTCCAGCAGACACTGGTCGTTACCACCGTTTCGCCGCATTCCGCGCAGACCAACACCGCTGTAAACGACGTGTAACCCTGAATAGCCGAAAGGCTTTCCAGTGCTGCCATCAAGCCGTAGTTGTAACAGACGGTGCGGCTTGATGGCATGCTCCGTCGCGAATCATGACCCACAGGACATTGACCGCCGCTGTTCTTACGAGTGACCAGTTCGAACCCAAGACAAGAAAGTAGGGAAGTCATGACCACCCACGGTCTCCGAGTCGGCGTAGTGGGCGCGACCGGGCAAGTCGGAGTAGTGATCCGCAGCATCCTTCGACAGCGTGCTTTCCCGATCGGACAGCTGCGCTTCTTTGCCTCCGCGAAATCGGCGGGTGTGCGGCTTCCATGGGGCGACGACAGCATCGTGGTGGAAAACGCCGAAACGGCAGACCCATCCGGCCTGGACGTCGTCATCTTCTCCGCCGGAGGAGCGACAGCACTGCAACTGGCACCCCGGTTCGCGGCGGCCGGAGCCGTCGTCATCGACAACTCCTCGGCGTTCCGGATGGATCCCGATGTGCCGCTGGTGGTCAGTGAGGTCAACCCGGAAGCCGTGTCCGAGGCGCGACGCGGCATCATAGCCAATCCCAACTGCACGACGATGGCCGCGATGCCAGTGATCAAGCCGTTGCATGACGAGGCTGGTCTGGTGCGGCTCACCGTGAGCACCTACCAAGCGGTGTCCGGCGGCGGGGTCGCCGGAGTGGAAGAGCTCAGGTCTCAGGTGAGCGGAGTGATCGACCGAGCAGCCGGCTTGGCGATCGACGGGGCGGCGGTGGACTTCCCGCCTCCGGTGAAATTCGCCAGGACCATCGCCTTCAACGCCGTGCCGATGGCCGGTTCGATTGTGACCGACGGATCCGCCGAGACCGACGAGGAGCAGAAGCTGCGCAATGAGAGCAGGAAGATTCTCGGCCTGCCGTCTCTGCGTGTCGCCGGGACCTGTGTCCGGGTCCCGGTCTTTACCGGCCATTCCCTCGCGGTGCATGCGGAGTTCGCCCGTCCTATCTCCGCTGAACGCGCATCCGTGTTGCTTGAGCACGCCCCTGGTGTCCAGCTGTCCGACATTCCGACCCCGCTCCAAGCCTGCGGCCAGGACGCTAGTTTCGTGGGCAGGATTCGCCAGGATCAGAGCGTCGAGGAGGGGCGTGGCCTCATACTCTTCATCAGCAACGACAACCTGCGAAAGGGTGCGGCCCTCAACGCGGTCCAACTCGCCGAGCTGGTCGCGGCGAACTTGCTCAACGCGTAGTAGGGCGTAGAGCGCCACACCGCGCAGGGTCTGGCTCAGGGCTTCGGCGTAGTTCTGTGCCGTCCGGTTCGTGACGGTCTGCCGGCTTGAGGGGGCCGGGAGCGCAACAGGCACGGGCTTCCAAGATCATGGAGTTCTCGACGCCCCGTGATCCGACTGGAAGCCGTGCCTGCCGAGGCATCGTCTCCGATCCCTCCCTGATCCACTGCTGCCCCGGCGTCTCCCGCCGGCCGAGACCCACTCGTGAGCGGCCCCTCCGCATCCCGGGGAAGCCTCAACCAGGTGCTTCCCTCCAAGGTATGCAGGCGGGAACGTTCCGGGATCGGCCTGCGACACCATCACGGATGTCGAACACGGACACGGATACAATGCCACGCGGCGCCTTATCCGCCCGTATGCTCACAGGGGGACGGACCATGCACACCAAGCTGATCAGACTGACTGGAATCCTGGCGGCTGCCATCCTGGCGCTCGGGCTCGGCGCGACCGTGCAGGTCGCCGCAACCGGCCAGTCAGCCGGGCAGCAGATCCTCGCGGACAACAAGGGGCCGGCAACCTCCACGCCATGAGGTCCGCGCCACCTTCCTCAATGACTGCGGCCGGCCTCCGGAATCTCCATGAGGTCGAACAACTCGGCTGCTGCCAGATGGTTCTTCCCAGCCGTCGCGCCGTCGCCAAGTCCCGCGGCCGCTTGGGCCAGACCCAGGTACGCGGATGCCTGCTCAGAGCGGAATTGGATGGCCGAGGCGACCTCAAGCGCGTGGGCGTGCAGCGCCGTCGCCGATGTGTACCGCCCTTGTGCGGTATGCAGCCGACCGAGGATGTTCTCGGCCTTCGCCTGGCGGACCGGCGTACCACCGGACCGTGCGAGGATCTGGGCACGTTCCGCGAGCTCGGACACCGCGTCACTGTCGCCGAGACGGTGCGCTACCTCGGCGGACAGAGCCAGCACCAGGGCGACATCGCCCTGGGGCGCGCTCTCGTCGCACAACTCGCGGGCCCGTCGCAGACTCGCCTCGGCATCCACGTACTGACCCATGCCCAGCTGGGCGAAAGCCAGATCGGCCAGAGCCATGGTCTCGTTGACCGGGTTCGCGGTGTCCCGCTCCAGCTCAAGGGCCCGGAGGGCGGACGCCGCGGCCTCCGGATAGCGGCCCCATCGTGCGTACAGCGAGCTGAGATTCGTCTGAGTCTCCGCTTCAGCGCGGGCGGTGCCAAGTTCCCTGGCCAGTTCGACCGCGTGCTCCAACAGGGGAAGGGCCTTGTTGTACCGCCCCAGCATCGACATGAGCAGCCCGAGAGTGGACTCACTGTTCGCCTCGGCGTCACGGTCGCCGAGGCGTACCGCGATCTCGCGTCCCTCGCGGGCGACGTTGATGCCCTCCTCGAAGTAGCCGAGCTTCCAGCAAGCGGCGCCAAGACTGGACAGGCTGATACTCAACAGGACCGGATCGTCGAGCCGGCGCGCGGCTTGGACCGCGAGGCGGCCGAGTGCTCGGAACTCTTCGAAATGACCACCCGCGTTCAGATGGAAGACCAGGTCGCGGACCAGCCAGCCGGTGTGCCGGTCGTAGCCGAGCCGATCGGCCAGGTCCACGACCGCCAGCAGCCGCTGATGTTCGCGACGGAACCAGAGGCTGACGATCTTCTCTTCCGTCAGTTCCGGGAGCTCTCCCTGATACGGAGGGATCCCGGTTGAGCGGGCGGTACGGCCTGGGAACAGTACGTCGCAGGCCACGTTGGTGGCTGTCAGGTAGTAGCTGAGCAACCGCTGGACGGCGTCCGCGTCGGTCTGTTCCGTCATCGGTCCGTGCTGGCCCTGGGCGAAGCTGCGGACGAGGTCGTGGAAGGTGTACTCGCCCAATCCGGGCTGTTGGAGCAGATGTACGTCGAGCAGAAGCTCCAGAATGTCCTCGGCGTCCCGGACATCGGTGTCGAGCAGCGCGGCCGCCGAGTGTGCGTCGATGCCATCACCGGGGTGCAACCCGAGGACGCGGAACGCGGCGCGGTGCCTGTTGTCCATGGCCAGATATGACAACTGAAGCGTCACTGCGACGCTGCGTTCGCCCGAGCTCAGCTCGTCCATCCGGCGGCTCTCGTCCTGCAGTCGCTCGACGAGATGCCGCACGGTCCACCGGGGCCGGTTGCGCAGCCGTGCGGTGGCGATACGCAGCGCCAGGGGGAGATGGCCGCACAGCTCGGCGAGCTCGGCGGCCGCCTCCGGTTCGGCTTGCACACGGGCCGGGCCCAGCGTCCGTGCCACCAGCGTGGCACTGTCCTCGGGGGGCATCAGCCCCAGGGAGATCCACTCGATGCCGTCGAGGTCGAGCAACCGCACCCGGCTGGTGATGAGCACAAGGCAGCCGGGGGGAGCCGCCAACAGCGGCTGGATTTGAGCGGCGTCGGAGGCGTTGTCGAGGAGTAGTAGCATCCGGCGCCCCGCCAGTGCGGACCCCCATGTGGCGGTGCGGCCAGGCAGGTCCTCGGGTATCTGCTCGCTCGGCGTACCGATCGCGCGCAGCAGGATGTCCAGTGCTGTCGATGCCGGTATGGGGAGCTGCTCACCAGGGGTGAACCCGCGCAGGTCCACATAGAGTTGCCCGTCGGGGAACTCCTCGGTCAGCTGGTGAGCGGCGCGTACGGCCAATGAGGTCTTGCCGGCGCCGCCCATCCCGTCGATGGCTACGACCCGCGCGCCGTGCTCATCCGGCAATCTCTCGGCCCGGACCCGGCTGAGCAGGATTGCCAGCTCCTTGGCCCGGCCCGTGAAATCCGGCAGCGCATACGGCAGTGTGGAGACCGGACCGCGTTGCTCGGCCGGCATTCCGGAGACGGCGGCGGGCGGCCCACCCTGCGGGGCTGTCAGCTCCGGACCCTCCCGCAGGATCCCCTCGTGCAGCTTGACCAGTCGAGACCCCGGATCGATGCCGAGCTCGTCGGCGAGCAACTCGCGTACCTTCCCGTACTCCTCCAGGGCGTCCGCCTGTCGTCCCGAGCGGTACAGGGCGAGCATGAGTTGGCCGCGCAGCGTCTCACGCAAGGGGTGTGCATCGACGAGTGCCCGCAGACTCGCGACAAGCTCGCTGCTTGCGCCGAGCTCGAGGCGCAGTTCGTGGAGCTGTTCGGCTGCGGTGAGACGGCGCTCCTCCAGCGCAGTTGCCGCGCGGCAGATCACCGGGCCGCCCTCACCCGCGAGGACGGGTCCCCGCCACAGATCGAGAGCACCCTGCAGCTCTGCGCAGGCATCGGTCAGCCTCCCGACGCCCATGGCTTGTGCCGCTGTCTGGATCCGTGCGTTGAAGTCGAGAAGATCGAGTTGGCTGACCGACGTGATCACCCGGTAGCCCGGGCCGTCCGTGCTGATCATCTCTCGACCGGACGGCAGGCGTCGGCGGAGATCGGCGACGGCCTTGCGCACCTGGTGCGACGCAGTCGCAGGAGGGTCCTCCGCCCAGACGGCCTCGACCAGTCTGGCAATCGGTACTACCCGCCCGGGTTCGAGGAGCAGGGTGGCCAGCACTCGCTCTTGGATGGTTCCGCCGAGACGCACTCGTATGCCGCCGGCCCATACCTCAAGCGAGCCGAGTACATGGAACCGGAGTTCCTGTACGGACGGAAACCCATCCTTTCCCGAGTCTGCGACTGTCATCGATCCTCTATCGCCCATCAGAATACCCAAGGTCAAAGGCTTGGTTTGGGGATCATAAGCCATCTGCCGCGCTGGTCAACAGCACCTTAGGCCCAGGTGAGAGCGTCCGCCTTGGGACGGACAACGGCGGGCAGGAGGGTGGCAGAGGTGCTCACGGTTGGACGGATCCCTTCGTTGAGCTGCGGTCTTCCCGACATGCGTACTTTGGCATGTGACATGCCGAAGTGCGTAGTCGATTTTCGGCAAGGACGTCTGCCGTGGGCGACATCGCGATGGTGGCCGACGGCCAGTGGGGAGTCGGCGCACAGCCCGACCAGTGGCCGGACGAGGAGACGGTGGAGCGCCGGGTCGCCGAAGGCCGGTGGGTGGAGCTGACGATGGAGGAGCCGGCCCGCGCGGTGGGCCCCCGCGCCGAAGAGGGCCACCGCGACGAGAATCAGAGCTGACCGCTCAACGTCGGGCCCCGTTGTGGGCGCCGAGGTCGAGGGTGCAGCGGCCATCAGCCCGAAAGCTGACCGGAGCCGAGCCCGCTGCATTCCTTGAGCTACGTGATCTTGTCACGGAAGCGCTGAGTGCGGACCTGGGTGAGGTTGGTTGGCGTCGCGTCTGGCCGGCCTGTCTCGCCAGGGCCGCGGGTCTCCGAGGTACTACGCCTGAAACTGCCGAACCGGAACTCACTGGCCTCGCACGGAGCCGACGGGCGATTTTTGCCATCGATGGTCTTGAGGACCTGTTTCAACAGTTCAGTAACGATGCTGTTCAGCAGCGTGCTCTGAGGGCGCTCTTGACCGGTTGCCCCGAATGGCTTTGCTCGATTCGAGGGCGCCCGCTGGGCCTGGTGGCGTTCATCCGGCGCGACCTTGTGCTCAACTCCGTTCAGCAGAACGCCCAGCAGTTCCTGGACCGTCATCGCGCGTGCGAGCTGCAGATTCAGGCTCGCGACATCGTCGTCTTCCCAGGTGACGGGGCCGAGGACTCTGTGGGCGACCTGAAGCGCTGGTCGGATCGACTGCTGACGCCGCCGGCGATGTGCCGAGCCCTTCCGACCTGCAGCGCGCACAAGATCGCCGCCATGGAGCTGGAGAACGCTCCGGTCGGCAAGCTGTTCCGCGATCGGCGAGACCTGCCGGATGAAGTTCGCAAAGTCCCCTTCGCGCTGGAGTCCGTTCAGCTGGAGCCGGCGGATACTCGACTGCTCGAAGCCAGTGGCGTGCTCTTTCGCGAGAACGATCGGTATTGGATTCCCGAGATATATCGCCACGGGCTCAAATTCGGGGTCAGCGGTGGGGCCGGCCAAGAGTGGTGCCGATTACCAAGCTCATTCGCGATTGCGATGGCACCTGAACGCTTCTGGGCTGTAAGGGAGAGGGCACCCGGCGTTTCGTGGGGCCCTCTCTCGGGTGGCCTTTCCGGCGGTTGGCTTCCATCGGCCGATTGGCGCATTGTGGGAATCGGACAAGACGTTCCGCCAATCGGGGCCCCTTTCGGTTGGTTGAGTGATCGTGAGGGCTTCGGGGTGAAAGCGGGGAGGGGAGGCCCCGGCGCCGGTTGGTGGCTGGGGCGGCTTCCGCGCGGTCGGACGGTCAGGACGGTTGGGTGATCCGTTCGGCGTTCTTGAGGTAGGCGAGGACCGCGAGGACGCGGCGGTTGTCGTCGGCGGAGGCCTCGATGCCGAGCTTGGCGAAGATGTTGGCCGTGTGCTTGGCCACCGCGCTCTCGCTGATGTGCAGGGTGTGCATGATGGCGGCGTTGGAGCGGCCCTCGGCCATGAGTTCGAGGACGTCGTGTTCGCGCGGGGTGAGGGCGGCGGTGGTGCCGCGGGCGTCGCTGCGGGCGAGGAGCTTGGCGATGACCTGGGGGTCCATGACGGTGCCGCCGGCGGCGACCGTGCGGACGGCGGCGACGAACTGGGCGGTGTGGGTGACGCGGTCCTTGAGGAGGTAGCCGATGGCGCCCCGGCCGCCGGCGAGCAGCTCGTGGGCGTAGAGCTGGTCGACGTACTGGGACAGGATCAGCACCGGCAGGCCGGGGCGGGCGCGGCGGGCTTCGAGGGTGGCCTTGAGGCCCTCGTCGGTGAACGTCGGGGGCAGGCGGATGTCGACGACCGCGACGTCGGGTTCGTGTTCGCGGAGGGCGCGCAGGAGTTCGGGGCTGTTGTCGACGGCGGCGACGACCTCGAACCCGTGGTCCTGGAGGGTCCGGATCAGGCCGTCCCGGAGGAGGAAGAGGTCTTCGGCGATGACGACGCGCACGGTATCTCCAGGGTGGCGGTGGTCGGCCCGCCGGGCGGGCTCTGCAGGGCGAGGGTTCCGTCGAAGCTGCCGATCCTGCGCCGGATGCCGTGCAGGCCGCCGCCGCGGGCGGGGTCGGCGCCGCCGTGGCCGTCGTCGGTGACGGTGACGCGTAGGACGCCGTCGGTGTGGACGAGACGGATGCGGACCTCGTGGGCGTCCGCGTGTTTGCCGGCGTTGGCGAGCAGTTCGGCGACGGCGAAGTAGGCGGCGGACTCGACGGGGGTCGGGAGGCGGCCGGGCAGGCCGTTCTCGACGAGGACGTCGAGGTGGCTGTCGAGGGCGAGGGAGCGGACGGCGTCGCCGAGGCCCCGGTCGGTGAGGATCGGCGGGTGGATGCCGTGGACGAGGTCGCGGAGGTCCTGCAGGGCGCGGGCGGAGGCGGCCCGGACGTCGAGGAGGAGCTCGCGGCCGGCCCGCGGGTCGGTGTCGAGGAGGCGGGTGGCCCGGTCGAGGGTGAGGCCGAGGGCGACCAGCCGGGCCTGGGCGCCGTCGTGCAGGTCCCGCTCGATGCGCTGGAGTTCGGCGGCCTGGGCGTCGAGGGCGTCGGCCCGGGTACCGGTGAGGTGTTCGATGCGGCGGACGAGTTCTGCGGTGCGCGGTGCGGAGAGCATGCGCCGGCTCCAGGTGGCGTGGAGGTCGAGGGTGGCGGGGGCGAGGAGGAGTCCGGCCGCGATCGACCCGAGGCCGAGGCCGGCGGCGGCCAGCATCGTGGCGGTGGACTCGACGGGGACGAAGGCGTACCAGTTGTCGGGGCCGAGACGGCGCCAGACGAACGGCTGGACGAGTACGCCGAACAGCCCGAAGTCGACGAGCGCGAGCGGGCCGGCCACGAGCAGCCCGCCGACCAGCGGCTCCAGCCAGGCCCACCGGAGGTCGTGCCAGAAGCCGTCGTCGCCGAGGACACGGGCCGCCCCGGTCCGGCGGCCGGTGCCGTGGCCGCCGAGCGGTCCGGGCGGGCTGATGGGTGTGCCGCTCCACCGGGTGGTCCAGGACCGGTACCGGTCGGAGAGCGTGCGCAGGGCCGCCGCGGCGCGCGGCAGCAGCGGGAGGCCCGCGCCGACGGGGAGCAGCAGGAGCGCGCCCACGACGAGCGAGCCGGTCGCGGAGACGAGGAGGCCGTTCAGCGAGAGCAGTTGGCAGCGGCCGAGGGCGGTCGCGCGGTCGACGAGCGGGCGCACCGCCCCCCGAGCCGTCAGCACGTGCTCTCCCCCGGATCGTCGGTCGGCGCCGATGTCGGCCCGCATGTCGGCCCGCGTGTCGGCGCGCATGTCAGCGGGCCCCGTCCGCGATCGGCAGGATATCGGCCGTCAGTTCACGGATGACCCACGGGACGGCCGTGACCAGGGCGGCCAGGCCGAACAGCACCATGGACAGGTCGGCGTCGGCGGCCGGAGCGCTGCCGGAGCCGTCGTCCATGAACAGCAGCATGCCCAGGTTGACCAGGGTGTGGAAGCCGCCCGCGAGCAGGAGGCGGTTGGCTCCGGCGCGCTCCAGGCCGAGCCCGAGGACGACCGACATCGCCACGGTGGCCAGCAGGAACCCGGCCGCGTAGGCCGGGTCCTGGCCGAAGACCTGCACGTGCCACGCGCCCCAGAGCAGCCCGACCGCGACCGAGGACGTGAACGGGCCGAACCTCGTCCGCAGGAGCGGCTGGAGCAGGCAGCGCCACCCGATCTCCTCCCCGCACGCGCCGACCAGCTGCGCCGCCACGATGAGTGCGAACGGGCTGCCCAGCGTGCCCGGATCGGTGACCCGGAGGACGCCCTCCACCCACGTGTACGCGCCGGCGCCCAGCGCGATGATCAGCACGGCGCTGAGCAGCAGCCCGGCGCCGCGGGCGTGGCGCCGGGCCGTCGACCCCGCCGGGTCGACGGCCCGGCGGGCGGGCAGGGCACCGGAGAGCCGGCGCCGGATCCGGGACGGCCACAGCAGGGCCACCGCCGCCACCCCGAGGGCGGGACCGAACTGCGTCAGCTGGATGACCACCGTCGGTATGCCGGTGGCGGGTTGGGCCGCACCGAGGGCCCCCGCCGCGAGGAACGCGACGGCGAGGAACACGCCCGCCTCCGCCTTCCACGCCACCTTGCCCGCTGTCACTGCCTT
The DNA here is from genome assembly GCF_042887525.1 of Kitasatospora sp. NPDC057936. Classification (NCBI taxonomy): domain Bacteria; kingdom Bacillati; phylum Actinomycetota; class Actinomycetes; order Kitasatosporales; family Streptomycetaceae; genus Kitasatospora; species Kitasatospora sp. NPDC057936. The sequence goes on along the minus strand of NZ_JBHVPD010000021.1, from coordinate 47,230 downwards.
CTCCGTCCGCATGTCGTACGCCCCCTGGGTGATCGTCGTCCTGTGTGCCGTACGGGCCTCCGAGCGGCCCGTACCTCTCGGAGACGACGATTCCGGTGCGTGGACCGGAGGCCATTGCGTGCAGCTGTCCGGCCGGGGTGCAGCCAGCTGCACCCCCGCTCAGCCGCGGAGGGTGTAGCCGCCTCGGAACACCCACGAGTCGGGTGCGGTGGCCCGGCACTTGGCGCCCCGGGCCGGGGCGCTGTAGTCGAGCGCGTCGGCGCCCGCCCAGCCGACCCGCTGCTCCCCGCTCGCGTCGGCGGGGTAGAAGGTGAGGCCGGTCTCGGGGTGCCAGGTGCTCGGGGCGGGCTTCGGCTCCTCCTGGCCCGCGGGGACGGTGAAGTGGAGCGACTCGATCGGGCCGGTCACGGTGACGGCGCCGTCGGCGCCGGTGACGAGGCAGTCGACGGCGATCTCGGCCCGCACGGCCGACTTGTCGGGGAAGACGTGCTGGACGGTGGCGTGGCCGCGCGCGTCGTGGCCGGTGGTGGTGCGGGCGTCGACCTGTGCGGTGAACCGTTCGTTCGGGAGGGGCCCGGGGCCGCGGTAGTTGAGGAGCGTCCAGGCGTGCAGGTGCTGGTGGCGCGGGTGGGCGGCCTCGGCGGCCTGGGCCGGGGCGGTGGTCACCGCGGCGACGGCGGCCGCGGCGGTGGTGAGCGCGAGGCCGGCGATGAGCTTGCGCATGGTCGTTCCTCCGGATCGGTGAGGGGAACGGGACTCGCTCCCCTCGGCACGTCAAAGATCCCTGGATGGAATGGACTTGGGCCTCCACCCCGAGGACGGACCGCCTCCCCCGCGCGGGGGAACCGCCCGCTCACCGGGTGGACTCCCGTATCGCCTCCAGGGCGAGCGCGCCCAGGGCGAGGGCGGCCGCGGTGGCGGCGACGGCGGCCGGGGCGGGGCCGCGATCCGGGTCGACACCGAGGAAGTCGAGCCCGGCGAGGTGGTTGACCATGCCGTACCAGAGCATCGGGTAGAGCGACTGGAACAGCCGCGGGCCGCGGGTGACGCTGCCGCAGAGCAGCGCCAGGGCGGGCACCAGCAGCACCCCGGCGAGCGCGGCCGCGACGGCCCGGAACTGCCCGGCGGCGAGCAGCCGGGCGATCGGGACGGCGGCGACGGCGAGTGCCAGGACGACCCCGGCGAGCAGGCCGGCCAGCAGCCGACGGGCGGGGGCCGGGCAGGCGGCGAGCAGCTCGCCGACGCTGCCGCCGTCCGTCCGGTGGCCCATCCGGGACCAGAGCAGCACCGGCCAGAGCATCGCGAACGGCAGCACCGCGTGGGTCGGGCCGTCGGGCCGGGTGACGGCTGCGAGCAGGGCGAGTCCGAGCGTGCCGGCCCACCACAGGCGCCGGCCCTGGACGAGCACGCGCAACTCGCCGGCGGTGGCGGCGAGCAGGGTGCCGCCGGCCCGGGAGGGCGCCGTTTCCGCCGGGGTCATCCGGGCCGGGTCGAGGTCGAACGCGGCCGGTCCGGAGGCAGTAGGACCGGACGCGGGCGCGCCGGGGGAGGCAGGGGAGCCGGGTGAGGCGGGGCAGCCCGGGGACCCGGCCTGCCGGGCGGGCCGCCGGACGGGCGACGCGGCCCGGTCGAAGCGGTGGAACCAGGCCGCCCCGGCCAGCGCGAGCGCCACCGCGACGGCCGCCGTCAGCCCGGCGTGGCCGAGCAGCCCGCCCGCCTCGCCCGGACCGAGTCCGGGCCAGTCGAAGCTGCCGCGCACCCGGTTGTCCGCCGTGAGCCCGACCCCGAACTCGACCGTCTCCGCGGGGTAGCCGCTCGCCGCGATGACGCTGCGGATCGAGGCCGTGATCAGGCGCATGCCCAGCAGGTCGTACCCGCGGCTCGCCTGCGCGCCGAGGACGCCGGTCAGCCAGAGCACGGACCAGAGGAGCATGCCGGGGCCGTCGCGCAGCCCTGGCACGGTGTCGAAGAGCACCGCGCACCCGGCGACCGCCGCCAGCAGCGGCAGGGTGATCAGCACGTACGGCAGCAGCAGCCGCACGACGTCCACGTCGTCGGAGTCGCCCTTGAGCAGCTGCACGGCGAGCGCCGTCCCGGCGAGGGCGAGCAGCATCGAGCCGAGGACCAGCAGGTTGCTGAGGAACTTGCCCGCCAGGTAGGCGAGTCGGCTGAGCGGGGTGGCGGCGAGGACCTGGCCGACGCCGGTGCGCTCGTCCCGCGCGACCGTGCCGCGGGTGATGCCGAAGCCCGCCAGCGAGAGCCAGACGGCCCCGCCGAGCGCCGTCACGGTGCCGACGTAGCCGCTGGTGTAGCGGCCGAGGTGATCGCTGACCTGGAAGACCTGCCAGCGGGAGTCGCCGACCGGCGCGGCGAGCAGCCCGAGGCCGAGCGTGCCGAGCAGGACGGCCAGGTAGCCCGGCCGGCGCCGCCGTTCGCGGAAGTCGGCGAGCGCGAGGGCGCGGACGGCGCCGGCCGTCACCATGCCGCCACCCCCTCGGCGACCGGCGTGGCGGGGCCGGCGGCGAGCAGCAGGTACGCGTCGTCGAGCCGGGGCTCGACGGGCTCGGCCTGCGGGGCCGGCCGCTCGGGGGCGAGGACCCTGACCCGGACACCCCGAGGGGTGCGTGTGGTGCCGCCGAGGAGGAACCGCGAGCGCAGCAGCGGGAGTCGGGCCGGATCGACGGTCAGCTCCCAGACCCGGCCCGCGGCCGTCCGGAGCAGCCCCTCCGGGGTGTCGTGGTGCAGCAGCCGGCCGCCGCCCATGACGGCGATCCGGTCGGCGGTGGCGGCCACGTCGGAGACGATGTGGGTGGACAGGACGACGATCCGCTCGGCGCCGAGCCCGGTGAGCAGGCCGCCGAAGCGCAGCCGCTCCTCCGGGTCGAGGCCGACGGTGGGCTCGTCGACGATCAGCAGCTTCGGGTCGTTGAGCAGCGCCTGGGCGATGCCGACCCGCTGGCGCATCCCGCCGGACATCGCGCCGAGCCGCTGCTCGGCGGCGCCGGACAGGTTGACCAGGGCGAGCAGTTCGTCGATCCGGGCCCGGGCCGAGCGCCGCCGCAGGCCCTTGGCGGCGGCCAGGTAGCCGAGGAACTCCCGGGCCGTCAGCTGCGGGTAGACGCCGAAGTCCTGCGGCAGGTACCCGACCGTGCGGCGCAGCGGGCCGGGCCGCCGGGCGATGTCGGTGCCCTCCCAGAGCACCTGCCCGGAGGTGGGCCGGGTGACGGTGGCGAGGATCCGCATCAGGCTGGACTTCCCGGCGCCGTTGGCGCCCAGCAGGCCGAGGACGCCGGGCCGCAAGGTCAGCGAGAAGGAGTCGACGGCGCGCCTGCCGCCGCCGTAGTCCTTGGTCAGGTCGTGGATCCTGAGCTCCAACGCTCGGCCCCCCGGTGCGTGCGGCCGGGCGTCGCACGCTTGGTCGTTGCACGCCGGCCCGGCAGTCGGCGTCTTCCTGACCGCCATGCTTCCGCCGCGCCGCGCACCCGCGCATCTGCCGTTCGGGAGATATCGGAGGGCTTTCGTGCGCCGCAACACCCCGAAAACGCCTGGTGGGTGTGCCGATCGGCACACCCACCAGGCGTTCGAGCGGAACCCCCGAGTGGAGCGCGGGGTCCGCAGAGCTACTCGTCGTCGAGCCCGCCGACGTCCTCGCTGCCGTCCGGGGTGCCGCTGATCGCGTACCCCTGCCGGCGCGCCTCGTAGCAGGCCACCGTCGCGGCGGCCGAGACGTTCAGCGAGCCGACCCGGCCCAGCTGCGGCACGAACACGACCTGGTCGCAGATCGCCAGCGCCTCCGGCGTGATCCCGCGGTCCTCGTGGCCGAGGACGAAGGCCACCGCCGGCGTCAGCTCGGCCGCGAACATCGGCACCGCGTCGTCCGCCAGCTCCAGGCCGACCACCTTGAAGCCGTCCGCCTTCGCCGCCGCGACCGCCTCGGCGACGGTCGGGAAGTGCTCGACCTTCAGGTACTTGTCGGTCCCCATCGCGGCCTTCTGCGCGCCGGACGAGCGCACCGACGGGGTGTCCCCGGTCAGGTACAGCTTCTCGGCGCCCATCGCCGCGCCGGTCCGCACGACCGAGCCGACGTTGAACGGGGACTGCAGGTTCTCCAGGATCAGCGCGAGCCGGAACTCGTTGCTGCGCCGCCACGAGCGGTGCAGGCGCTTCAGTTCGGTCCCGCGGAGCTGCTTCACGACGTCGTACCTCGTCCACTCTCGGAGCCCTCGCCCGTCTCCGGGCGGGGCCGCGCTTCCAGAATCCGGAACCCGTTGACCGACGCGATCCGGGAGGTCGGGTAGCCCTGCTCGGTCAGCCACTTCTGCAGCGAGTCCGAGCCCAGGTGCTTCTGCACGACCAGGAACGCCGAACCGTCGGGGGTCAGCCGGCCGAGCCAGTGCGTCAGCAGCCGGCGCAGCGCGGCCTTGCCGATCCGGATCGGCGGGTTCGAGTAGATGGTGGCGAACCGGAGGTCCTCCGGGACGTCGTCCGGCAGCGCGGCCTGGACGTTGCCCAGCCCCAGCGCCCCGGCGTTCAGCCGGACCAGCTCCAGCGCGCGCTCGTTGACGTCCACCGCCCAGACCGGGAGGCGCTTGCGCCGGGTCGCCCAGGTGAGCGCGATCGGGCCGTAGCCGCAGCCGACGTCCAGGATCGGGCCGCGCACGCGCGGCTGCGGGGCGTGCTCCAGCAGGATCCGGGTGCCGGGGTCGAGCCGGCCGCGCGAGAACACCCCGGCGTCGGTGGTCAGTTCGAGGGTGAGGTCCGGCAGGGAGACCGTGATCGGCCGGCGCTCGCTGGCGACCTCGGGCGCACCCGTGAAGTAGTGCGAGCCGGACATGTGCTTCCCCGTCGTTCGTGTGGGCCTCGGGGCCACCGGGTGGGTGCGGGTAAGCCCTGGTACGGCACCGATCGTACCCCCGGCGGCCCCGGCCGCGTTCTGTCCGGCCGGGGCGCGGACCGGGGCGCGGGCGCAGGCGCGGGCCGGGGCCGGTGCCGTGGCCCTAGAGGGTGCCGGGGGTCTTGCGGGTGGTCACGTTGATCCGGTTCCAGGTGTTGATCGTGAAGCAGACCGACATCAGGTGGGCCAGCTCCTCCTCCTCGAAGAGCGCGGCGGCCCGCGCGTACACGGCGTCCGAGACGCCGCCGCCGATCGCGGTGATCTCCTCGGCCAGCGCGAGGGCGGCGCGCTCGCGCTCGGTGTAGACGCCGGCCGGGGCGTCGTGCCACACCGGGAGGAGGTAGATCCGCTCGTCGGTCTCCCCGGCCTTGCGGGCGTCCTTGACGTGCATGTCCAGGCAGTAGGCGCAGCCGTTCAGCTGCGAGGTGCGCAGCTGCACCAGCTCGACCAGGGCCGGGTCCAGGCCCTCGCGGGCGGCGGCGTCCAGGGCGATCATCGCGCGGAACACCTTGGGGACGGTGCGGGCGTAGTCGAGGCGGGCCGGGGCTGCGGTGATCTCGTTCGTCGTCATGACTACGACTCTAGGGACGGAATGCACCACGGGAATGGGTCATTCGATCACCGGATTCGTGGGTCAATCGCGGGTTGCGGGCCGGTCCGGGCAACACGCCGGAACCGGGCCGGCACTTCGCGTCCGGGGGCCCGGCGGCGGATACTGCCAGTACTGCCCAGCACCGCCCGCGCACCGCCACCCGGCGCTCGTGGGAGCCTCCGAACAGCGAGGACGGACGCCATGCCGCAGAACCACGAGGACTACCTCATCGACGAGGCCGTCGAGACCGTCGAACCCGACGACGAGGCGCCCGAGGGCGACGAGTACGACGAGGTCGCCGAACGCCGGGCCCTCGGCGCCGACCCCGCCACCGACCTCGCGGACGCCGCCGAGCAGAGCCGAGTGGTCCAGCTCGACGAGGACGAGTACCGGGAGTAGCGGCCGTGGCACGCCGGCCGCCGCGGGCTCACAGGGCGCGGCGCCGCTGCAGCCAGGCGAACGCCGCCCAGCCCGGCAGGACGGGCAGGATCAGCGTCAGGCACCGGTAGAGCACGACGGCCGCCACCGCGCCGCCCTGCTCCATCGACGCGGCCGACTGCAGCAGGGCCCCCAGGGCCCCGTCCATCACACCCGCCCCGCCCGGGGTCGGCGCCGCGTTGCCGATCGGGCTGCCGATGAGGAACACCACCGCGACCGCCGCGAACGACGGCTCCTGGCCCACCGCACGGGCCGAGCAGTACAGGCAGGCGGTCAGGCACATCGATACCATCAGCTGCCCGGTCACCCCGACCGCCAGCCGTCCCGGGTTGCGCAGCAGCTCCAGCAGCCGCGGCAGCACCTCCGCCGTCAGCGGCCGCAGCCGCGCCGCCAGCCACCGCCGAGCCGGCGGCACCGCCGACACCGCGGCCAGCAGCACCGCCGCCCCCGCGAGGCCGCCGGCGACGGCGGGCAGCGCGTCCAGCTCCGAGCCGCCGGGCTCCTGGCCGAGCAGGTAGACGAACGCGCCCAGCTGGAGCAGGTGCAGCACCAGCCCGATCAACTGACCGACGCCGACGCTGGACAGCGCCTGCGCGGTCGGGATCCCGGCCTGCTGCAGCAGCCGGGTGTTCAGTGCGACGCCGCCGACGCCGCCCGGCGACACCAGCTTCGCGAAGGACCCGGCGACCTGCGCGAGCACGGCGTTGCGGAAGTCCAGCCGCTCCGGCACGAAGCCGACGAACCCCATCGCCGCGGTGACGTGGCTCGTCGCGGCGGCGAGGACGGCCAGCAGCAGCCAGAGCGGATCGGCGTCGGCCACGGCGGCGATCGGGTTCCGCTCCGCCGAGAACAGCTGCGGGATCAGCAGCCACCCGGCCACCACCCCGCCCGCCACCGCGAGCAGCGTCCGCGGCCGCAACCGCTCCAGCTTCACCGGCCGCACGGCCGCCTGCGGCCGCAACCGCAGGACCTCGGCCCGGATCCCGTCCAGGAGGTCCGGCGCCTTGGCCTCGGCGGTCGGCCCGTCGGCGGGCCCGCTGGAGGCCGGCTGGGCGGTCCCGGGGCGGCTCCCGGCGGCAGCCTCGGTGGGGGAGGCGGCCGTCTGTGAGGTGGTCGGCCCGTCGGCGTCGGGGTGGGTGGTGGTGTGGGGCGTGCCGGTGGCGGTAGGGGGCGCGGCCGTTTGTGGGGCGGCAGGGCC
>NZ_JBHVPD010000021.1:0-40008 GCF_042887525.1 Kitasatospora sp. NPDC057936 | reverse complement strand
GTCGGCGTCGGGGCGGGTGGTGACCAGGGGGGTGCCGGTGGTGGCTTCCCCGCCGTTGCCGGAGGGCGCGGCCGTCTGTGAGGCGGCAGGGCCGTCGGTGTCGGGGTGGGCGGTGGCCGTCGGGGCGACGGCGGGTCCGCTGGAGGCCGGCTGGGCGGTCCCGGGGCGGCTCCCGGCGGCAGCCTCGGTGGGGGAGGCGGCCGTCTGGGAGGCGGTCGGCCCGTCGGCGTCGGGGTGGGTGGTGGTGTGGGGCGTGCCGGTGGCGGTAGGGGGCGCGGCCGTTTGTGGGGCGGCAGGGCCGTCGGCGTCGGGGCGGGTGGTGACCAGGGGGGTGCCGGTGGTGGCTTCCCCGCCGTTGCCGGAGGGCGCGGCCGTCTGTGAGGCGGCAGGGCCGTTGGTGCCGGGGCGGGTGGTGACCAGGGGCGTGCCGGTGGTGGCTCCGGGCGTTCCCGTGGCCGCAGGCCGGCGCTTCAGGGAGTGGCGGGTCGTGGGGGCCAGGGCTATCGGCTGGAGCAGGGGGAGGGCGGCGGCGACGGGGTCGGGGCCCAGGGCGGCGATGGCGGTGCGGACGGAGCGGGCCGGGCCGGCGCGCAGCGCGAGGGTGGTGAGGAGCTGGGCGATGTCGCTGCGCAGGACGAGTTCGCTGGCGGCGATGTCGCCGTCCGCGAAGTCGACGAGGTGCACCGCGCCCGCCGGGTCGACCAGGAGGGCGGACGGGGCGAGGGCCCGGTGGGCGATCTCGCGGCGCTGGAGGAGGGCGAGCTGGTGCCAGGCGTCGGTGAGGAGGTCGTCGGTGATCTCGTCGTCGGCGAGTTCGTCGAGGGTGCGGCCGGCGAGGTGCTCGTACGCGATGAGGGCGGTGTCCTGGCCGAGTCCGGCGGTGGCGGCGATGCGGCGGGTGCGGACGCCGGCGGCGACGGCCGCGTACGAGACCAGGGCCTCGTGCTCCAGGCCGGTGCGGGGGGAGCGCAGGGCGCGCGGGTGGGGCGCGGTGCGCAGCCGCAGGCGGCGCCAGGCGCGGTGCAGGGCGGCGGCGGTGACGGCCTGGCGGTCGAGGACCTGGACGTCGAGGTCGGGGCGGCCGTCGGCCTGCCGGACGAGGTGGCGGTAGGGCCCGGCCGGATGGACGGCGGTGGGCCGCAGGCCGCTCTCGCGCAGGCCGCGGAGGATCTCGGCGGGCCGGGGCCGCGGGTCCGGGGTGCCGACGGCGTAGAGGACGCCGTGGGCGGCGGTCCAGCCGATGAGCAGCCCGAGGAGGAGCGCGGTGGGGGTGGCGTAGCCGGCGGCGAGTCCGGCGAGGCCGGAGAGGGCGAGGACGGTCCAGGGCAGGCGCCGTTCGCGGCTGCCGGAGGCGGTCAGGAAGGCGAGGGCGGGCGCGAGGTACCCGTACACGGGCTCGGTGTGCCCGGTGGGCCCGCCGGGCAGGGCCTTGGTGAGGGAGGCGAGCAGGGAGGCCGGGGCGAGCCCGTCGGCCCACATGCCGACGGCGAGGGTGAGGCCGTACGCGAGGACGGCCGCGAGCAGGCCGTCCGAGACCTGCTGGAGGGCACGCCGCCGGTCGGGGCCGAGGAGGCGGCGGACGGCGAGGCCGACGGGCAGGAGCAGGACGGCGGCGGTGGTGAGGCCGCCGGCGAGGCCCGCCAGGGGGCGGGGCACCAGTTCGGTGGCCCCGGAGATGTCGGCGGCCAGGCCGCTGGTGGTGGCGCGGGCGTAGTCGGCGAGCAGGAGCGTGAGGGCGGTTCCGAGGAGGCCGGTGAGCAGCCGGACGAGGGCGACCGGCTGCCGTATTCGGCCGGTGTCGAGCACCCGAGCAGGGACGCCCCCGCCCGGCCCGGACGCGGGAGCGCGCTCCGCCTGCCGGGGCCGTTGCCCCGGCAGGTGCCCGGGCGCAGCGCCCGTCCCGGCACCGTCGGCCCCCGCGCCGCCGGTGCCGCCGTCCGTTCTCCCCGTCACGATTGCCACGGGGGGCATGCTCCCATGCCCCCCTGAGGGCGCGCCGTGAGCCGAGAGGCCAGCAGCGGCCCCTCACGCCTGCCGGGTGGGCAGCGCGACGACGTGGCGCAGGTTGACGTGCCGGGGGCGGGTGACGGTGTAGGCGATGAGGTCGGCGATGTCGTCCGCGCCCAGGGCCGGGATCGCCTCGAACATGCCGCCGAGCTGCTCGCGCAGGGCCGGGTTGTCGATGTGCCCGCCGAGTTCGGTGTCGGTGAGGCCGGGTTCGACGGCGCTGACCCGGACGTCGCGGGGGCCGAGCTCGGTGCGCAGCGCCGCGGACAGCTGGGTGAGGCCGGCCTTGGTGGCGCCGTAGACCGCGTAGTTGGGGAAGACGACGTGCGAGGCGATGGACGAGACGTTGACGAGGTCGGCGGCGCGGCCCTCGGCGGCGGCCTCGACGAGGTCGGGGGTGAAGGCGCGGACGATCCGCAGGGCGCCGGTCAGGTTGGTGTCGATCATGCGGGCCCACTCGTCGATGCGGCCGTCGTCGAGCGGGTTGGGCAGCATCACGCCGGCGTTGTTGACCACCAGGTCGACCGGTCCGAAGGCGGCGTGGACGGCCTCGGCGGCGGCGTCGACGGAGGCCTGGTCGGTGATGTCCGCGGTGACGGCGACGGCCTGGCCGCCGGCCCCGGCGATCTCGGCGGCCAGGTCCGCCAGCCGGTCGGCGCGGCGGGCGAGCAGGGCGACGCGGGCACCGCCGGCGGCGAGCAGCCGGGCGGTGGCGGCGCCCATGCCGCTGGCGGCTCCGGTGACGACGGCGGTGCGGGTGGCGAGGGCGGGGTAGCTCATCGGGAGGCTCCGGGGCTGGGGCGGTCGGGCTGACGACGACCACTCTGCTGCGGCGGCGGACGGCTACCCAGGGCCGAGCTCTTCCCGGGAACCACGGACCCGGGAACCACGGACCCGGGAACCACGGACCCGGGAACCACGGACCCGGGAACTCCTTTCCTGGGAACGGCAGTACCACCCTCCCGCGCCGTCCCCCGGACTACGCTGCCGGGCATGGAGAACAGCCTGGGGGACTTCCTCCGTTCGCGCCGGTCCCGGATCCAGCCCGAGGAGGTGGGCCTGCCCTCGCACGGCCGCCGCCGGGTGCCGGGGCTGCGCCGGGAGGAGGTGGCGCAGCTCGCGGGCGTGAGCGTGGACTACTACGTCCGGCTGGAGCAGGGCCGGGGCGGCAGCGCCTCGGACACGGTGCTGGACGCGGTGGCGCGGGTGCTGCGCCTGGACGACGTGGAGGCGGAGCACCTGCGGTCGCTGGCCCGCCCGCCGAAGCCCTCCGCCGTCTCCGCCGCGCGCGGGAGGCAGCAGGTGCGCGAGGGCACCAGGCTGCTGCTGGACATGATGGCGGGGGTCCCGGCGTTCGTGCTGGGGCGCCGGATGGACGTTCTCGCGTGGAACGGGCTGGCGGACGCGGTGCACGGCTACTCGTCCCGTCCGGGGAGCGACACCAACGCCGCCCGGCAGGTGTTCCTCGACCCGGCGGCCCGCGAGTTCTACGTGCAGTGGGAGGCGGTGGCGGCGGAGACGGTCGCGTACCTGCGGCGGGACGCCGGGCTGCACCCGGAGGACGCCAAGCTGGGTGCGCTGGTGGGCGAACTGTCCGTGCGCAGCGAGGAGTTCCGCCGCCTGTGGGCCGATCACCAGGTCCGCGAGAAGACCCACGGGGTGAAGCTGGTCCGGCACCCGCTGGTCGGCGAACTCGACTTCGGCTACGAGACCCTGGGCGTGCACGGATCGCCGGAGCAGCTGCTGGTCGCGTTCACGGCGCCGGCCGGCTCGCCGACCGCGCAGAAGCTCGCGCTGCTGGCGAGCTGGACGGCGGACGGGAGCCCGGCCCGGGTGGAGTGAGCCGCTGCTCCGCGGCCCTTCTCGGGCGTGTCTTCGCGCCCCGCCCCGGGCGGGCGTCACTACCCTGCGGGCATGACCGCCGCCTGCGAAGACCTCGCCATGGCCCCCGAGACCATCCGGCCCGCCCCGCCCGGCGACGGCTGCGCCGACTGCCTGGCCGAGGGCCGGCGGGACTGGGTGCACCTGCGGATCTGCCTGGACTGCGGCCACGTCGGCTGCTGCGACTTCTCACCGGGGCGGCACGCCACCGCGCACTTCCACGCCTCCTCGCACCCGGTGATCCGCTCGTACGAGCCGGGGGAGGACTGGCGCTGGTGCTTCGTCCACGAGGCCATGGGCTGAGCGGCGCCGCCGTCGGGTGCGGATTCCCGGTGGCACCCGGCTCCAAGCCGGATAAAATCCGGACATAGCGCTCGTCCGATTTTCGAAGCGCAGCGCCCGAGCGGCCACCGGCCGACGTCCGTCGCCGTCGGTGACCGCCGAAGGGAGGCCGACGATGACCAAGCGAACACCCGCCAGCACCGCCAAGCTCCGCCAGGGCACCCAGGACCTGCTGGAGCGACGCGGCATGGCCAGCAGCCCCAAGCAGCTCGCTCCACGCGTCCGCACCGGCGGCACCTCCGGCGCGGCGGCCGGGTACGCCGCGGGCGACGCGTTCCGCCACGGCGGGCGCGACACCGGGACGGCGGTGGCGCACGCCGCTCCGGCGATGCACGCCGAGCTCAAGGGCCACCGGCACCGCGGCGCCGAGAAGCACTCCGCGCACTGAGCGGCGCCACTGCCGCCGGGGGTGGGCGTCCGCGCCGGGCGCCCACCCCTGACGCGTGCTCAGGTCCGGTCGGGGCGGCCGCCGGAACGCGCCGGGTCGACGTGTCGGACCCCTGCGGTACGGTCGTTGCGTCGGCCGAAGGGCGGCCAGGGCGACGGGGGCGCACGATGACGGACGTGATCACCGAGGAGCCGGTCGAGGTCCAGCTGGAGCGGTACCGGACGGAACTCACCGGCTACTGCTACCGGATGCTCGGCTCGGTCTTCGAGGCCGAGGACGCGGTGCAGGAGACGATGGTCCGCGCCTGGCGCGGCCACAAGAACTTCGAGGGCCGGGCCGCCCTGCGCTCCTGGCTGTACCGGATCGCCACCAACGTCTGCCTGGACGCGCTGAACGGCCGCAACAACCGGGCCCGCCCGATGGACCTGGCCGGCCCGGTGACGGTCGCCACCGCGAGCGACGCGCAGCTGCCCGAGATGACGTGGATCGGCCCCGCGCCGGACGGCCGGGTGCTGCCCGAGACGGGCGACCCGGCCGACGTGGCGGCGCAGCGCGAGTCGGTGAAACTGGCCTTCGTGGCGGTGCTCCAGCGCCTCGCGCCGCGCCAGCGCGCGGTGCTGATCCTGCGTGAGGTGCTCGGCTGGCGGGCCGCCGAGGTGGCCGAGCTGCTCGGCGTCACGGTGGCCTCGGTCAACAGCGCGCTCCAGCGCGCCCGCGCGGTGCTCGCCGGCGACGGCGCGGCCGCCCGCCCGGCGCCCGCCCTGGACGACGACCACCGCGCGCTGCTGGACCGCTACGTCAGCGCCTTCGAGGCCTACGACATGGCGGGCCTGGCCGCGCTGCTGCACGAGGACGTCACGCTCAACATGCCGCCGTTCGCGATGTGGCTGCGCGGCAAGGACGAGATCCGGGCCTGGATGCTCGGCCCCGGCTGCGGTTGCCGCGGCTCGCGCCTGCTCCCGGTGACGGCCAACGGCGGTCCGGCCTTCGCGCAGTACCGGCCGAGTCCGGCGGGCGGGCACGAGCCGTGGGCGCTGATCGTGCCCGAGGTGTCAGACGGCCGGATCACCGGGCTCACCAACTTCCTCGACACCGACGTGCTCTTCCCGCTGTTCGGCCTCCCGGCCCGGTTGGAGGCCGAGTAGCGGCGGGGGAGCCACGGGCAGGACGTCGGCCAGCCCGCTGAACGCGAGCAGCTCCCGCAGCGGGCCGCTCGCGTTCAGCAGCAGCACGCCCACGCCGTGCCGGGCGGCGGCGAGCCGCAGCCGGGCGAGGGCGTCGACGACCGCCAGGTCGGGGGCGGTGAGCGCGCCGAGGTCGCAGGTGAGCGTCCGGCCGGTGGTGGTTCGCTTGGTCTCCATGCGGGTTGGACCGCTCCGGCGGTCGCGAATCATCGGTCCGGTGCAGGTTCGCAGGTCCGGCGCAGGTTCGCGGGTCCGGTTCGGGTACGCGGGTCCGGGTGGTCCGCCCGGGGGTCCGCCGCGTCCGTCCGCCCGGCGGCCGCGGTGGCAGAGTAGGGGCCGCAGGGACCACCGTTGCCGCAGCCACCGGCTGTGGGCACCGCGCCGAGGAGGAACGCCGTGTCTGCTGAGCCTTTGAAGTCCCGTGAGGAGTGGCTGGCGTCCCTGCCGCGGATCTACGCGGCGGCCGGCTGCCTGCTGCGGGACGAGTCCGGGCGGATGCTGATCGTGAAGGCCGGGTACCGCGAGCACTGGCAGTTCCCGGGGGGCACGATCGACCTCGGCGAGGGGCCCGCCGAGTGCGCCGCGCGGGAGCTGGAGGAGGAGACCGGGATCGTCAAGGCCGCCGGCGACCTGCTGGCGATCTCCTGGACCCACCCCTCGAACGAACTCGACCACCCGGCCGAGCACTTGCTCTTCGACTTCGGCACCGTCCCGGACGGCACCCCCGTGACCGTCCCGGCCGGTGAGCTCGACGACTACCGCTGGGTCCCCGACGAGGAGGCGCTCGTCCTGCTCGGCCCGTCCCGTTCGGCGCGGCTGCGGGCCGCGCTGGAGGCGGCCGTCGACGGCCGGGTGCGTATCGTCACCACGAACGTGTCGGGATTCTGACGGGGCGCCGGGAGAGCGGTGCGGGCCCCGGGGCGGTCGACCTTCGCGGGGCCCGTCCGTGGTTCAGGGCTGCCTCGGGTCCTCGCTCCGGGCGGCGACGATGGCGGTGAGGGCCTCCGAGACGAACGTCTCCGTCTCGGCCTTGTCGACGTTCAGGTCGGCGAGCACGCCGGTGCCGTTCGCCTGCTCCAGCAGGGCGAGCAGGATGTGCTCGGTACCGACGTAGTTGTGGCCCAGCTTGAGGGCCTCGCGGAAGGTCAGCTCCAGCACCTTCTTGGCCTGCGCGTCGAACGGGATCAGCGCGGGCAGTTCGGCGGCGGGGGCCGGCAGGGCGGCGCCGGCGGCGGCGCGGACCGCCTCCGCGCCGACGCCCTGGGCGGCGAGCGCCTTGGCGCCGATGCCCTCGGGTTCGGCGATCAGGCCGAGCAGCAGGTGCTCGGCGGTGATCTCGGCGTTGCCGGCGTTCCTGGCCTCCTCCTGCGAGACCACGACGACGTGCCGGGCGCGGTCGGTGAAGCGGGCGAAGCCCTGGCTGGGGTCGAGGTCGTCGGGGGTGGCGGGGTCCTTGGGGACGAAGCGCTTCTGGGCGGCCTGCTTGCTCACGCCCATGCTCCGGCCGATGTCGGTCCAGGACGCGCCGGAGCGGCGGGCCTGGTCCACGAAGTGGCCGATCAGGTGATCGGCGAGTTCGCCCAGGTGGTCGGCGGCGATCACCGCGTCGGACAGCTGGTCGAGCGCGTCGGTGTGGACCTTCTTGATCGCGGTGATCAGGTCGTCGAGGCGCAGCGGAGTCGTGCTGGGAACAACGGGATTCTCCATGCGTCAACCGTAGGTTGTCGATCCTGCATCGTCAACCGATAGTTGACGATACTGCCGGGTAGGCTTCGGGCGGTCGGATGACGGAGTGGAGCGAAGGAGTCGGACATGGCGGCTGACCTGCGGATCATCACCCTGCCCGAGGCCGAGGTGCCCGCCGGACTCAAGCTGCGGGTGGCCGAGTTGCAGGAGCTGGCGTGGCCGGGCCCGCCCGGTCCGTCCGCCGCGCCCGTGCACGATCCGGCCCTGCGCCCGCTCTCCATGCTGCTGCTGGACGGCGCCCGCGTGGTGGCCGCGCTGGACGTGCTCTCCAAGGAGATCGTCCACGCCGGGCGGACGTACGCGGCGAGCGGCCTGTCCACCGTCGTCACCGACCCGGCCTGCCGGGGTCTGGGGCACGGCCGGCGGCTGGTGGCGGCGGCCCGCGCCACCGCCCGGGAGCGTGGCGCGGACCTCGGGCTGTTCACCTGCGACCGCGAGTTGCGGGGCTTCTACGAGAGCGCGGGCTGGGAGTGCCTGCCGGGCGCGGTCCTGGTCGGGGGCACGGCGGAGGATCCGTTCCCCAGCGACCGGGAGGGCTTCGACAAGGTGACGATGGCGGCCTTCTTCACCGCGCGCGCCGAGCGCCACCGGGCGGACTTCCCGCACCGCCGGATCGCCCTCCACCCCGGGACGGTCGACCGGCTCTGGTGAACGACCGGCTCCGGCGGCGGTCCGGCGGCGGTCGGGCAGCGGCCGGACGGCGGTCGGACAGCGGTCAGGCCGCGGGCACCAGCCGGGCCCGGACGGCGGCGACGTCGGCCGGCGTGACCCCGGCGGCGAGCAGGTAGCCGGCCGGGTCGAAGCCGTCGAGCGTGTCGGCCAGGGCGGCCTCGGCGGTGGTGCCGGCCTCGGCGAGCACCGCATCGATCCGGCGGTACTGGTCCGGCAGGCCCAGCATTCCGTACAGCGGACGGACGTTGGGGCCGCTGAGCAGGTAGTCCTCGGCTATCGCGGCCGGGCGGACCCCGGCCAGGGCGAGCAGGAGGAGGGCGGCGAGGCCGGTGCGGTCGCGGCCGGCACCGCAGTGGACGACCACGCCGCCGGGCCGGGCGCCGGCCACCGTGGTGACCAGTTCGGCGGCGGCGTGCGGGCAGTGGTCCAGGTAGGGGCGGAGCGCGAGCGGGGTGCCGTCCAGCCGTCCGTACGTCTCCCACCAGGCGGGGCCGGCGAGTTCGTCCAGCGGGACGCGGACCAGTTCGACGCCCTCGGGGCGGGGGAGGAGCGGCTTGTGCTCCTCGGCGTTGCGCAGGTCGACGACGGTGCGGACGCCGTGGTCGAGGAGGGCGTCCCAGCCCTCGGCGGTGAGGCGGTCGAGGTTGTCGGCCCGGACGATCGCGCCGCGGGCGGTCGGGCGGCCGGAGACGGTGGGCAGTCCGCCCAGCTCGCGGACGTTCAGGCAGCCGTCCCAGACGAGGGTGCGGTCCTCGGTGGTGGTCTGCGCGTGCGTCCGGTTCATGCTCCCACCTCGCTGCGCTCGGCAGGGGCATTCACCCACGTGCACCTCTTCATGGCTCGCTCGCTCCGCTCGCTCACAGGGTTCCCCGTTTCGTCGTCCGGGGGCCCGTTACCCCCTCGTTATGAAGGACTATCGGGAGATCCGGATGGTTCCTCGCCGTTCGACCGGCGGAAACCCGCTGTTCGGACGTTCGGAAGGAAGAGGCGCAGGTCAGGCGGCGGTCGGGGCGTCGGTCTCGGCGGTGAGCAGCTTCTCCATCGGCTCGGCGGCGATCTGGCCGAGCATCGAGCCGGCCACGATGGCGCCGATCAGGAAGACGGTGGACAGCCAGGCCATGGTCGAGACGGGCAGGGTGAAGGCGCCGACCACGCGGGCGGTGCACTCGGCCAGCAGCGCGGTGCCCCAGATGCCCGAGAAGACGCGCTCGTGGCGGTGGAAGGAGCGCGAGGCGGCCGCCCGGCCCTCGGCCAGCCGCTGCCAGGCGGCGGCGCGGGCGTGGTTGCCCTTGGTCAGGAAGGGCATCAGCACCGGGGTCATCACCGGCTTGCCGACGAGGGCGGAGACCAGGACGGCCACCGCGACGCTGCCGCTGAGCAGGCCGTCCTTGGCGAGCATCATCCGGGCGTCGCCGGTGAGGAAGGTGAGCGCCAGGCCGGCCAGGTTGACCGCCAGCATCAGCGCGGCCCACAGGTTGAGGGTGCGCTCGCGCAGCAGGCCGAAGACCGTCCGGCCGGCCGGGACGGCGCTGCTCCAGGCGAGGGCGGCGAACTCGCTCATCCCGAAGGCCGAGTGGAGCAGGTAGTAGCCGGCCAGCGGGGCGGCGACGTCCAGGAGGAGCGGGCGGAACGCGGAGCCCACCGGGTTCGGCTGCTTCTCCGCGCCGGCCGGGGTGGTGGCGGCCTCGGTGGCGACGGCACTCAGGGTCTGGCTCATGGTGGGTTCCTCCCCGCTGGTGGCCGCGGGGCCGGTGCCCGCGTCGTGCCTCCAGTCTTCCGGCGCGACCCTCCGTCAGATCAGTGCCGTCCGTTGCCTGATCCGCATGACAGACGTCATGGTGCCCGTCATGACACCGCCTTCGCCGGGGTGCAGAGAAGGGCCGGTGACCTGTGCTTTCACGCCTCGGCCGCGGTGAACGTCCACAGCGCGCGGCCCAGCGTGTCCGCACAGCGCACGCCGTGGAAGCGCTCGTCCCCGGCCGAGAGGAAGCCGAGCGCGGTGCCCTCCAGCACGGCCCGGGCGGTGGCATCGGCCCTCGTCCAGGCGCCGGTCAGGACGAGCACCCCGGCGACGAGCTCGGCGCGCCGGATCCGCGGCACCGCGGCGGTCAGCAGCGCGGCGTTGACGTCGTCCAGGTCGGCGGGGGAGAGGTACGCCTCGCCCGCGCCGGTGCGGTCCCGCTCGGCCCGGCGGCGCAGCTCGGGCAGGGCGTAGTGGCGGACGGCGGCCGCCGCGTCGTCCAGCGCCACCTGCCAGCGCGGTCCGGGCAGCACCTCCCACCACACGTCGTCGCCGACCGGCAGCACCTCGCCGATCCGGGCCCGCCAGGTCTCGATGCCGTGGACGGTCCGCGGGTCGGGCCGGTGCCCGGGCAGGCCGGCGGCGGCCCAGTCGGCGCGGCGGACGACGCTGAGGCCGAAGGTGAAGCGGACCCGGTCGGCGGCGGGCCGCTCGACCAGGCCGAGCAGCAGCCAGTGCGTCTCGTCCGGGAGGCTGAAGGTGCGGCGCCACCCGGTGAGGCCCAGGGCGCGCAGGGCGGGCGCGAGGTGGTCGCGCAGCCCCGCCGCGTGGAACTCGCGGGCGGCGGTCATGGAGGTCCTTCCGGGCGGCTGCGGGTGGCTGCGGACGGGCCGGGCGCGGGGTCGGCGCAGGCCGGTGGGGCGGGGGCGCACGGAGGCGCGGGCGTGACGGACGGCACGCCCCGGACGGGGGCTGCGGTCACGAGGTGGCGGCGGGCCCGGTCGATTCGCCCACGGACAACGTAGGCCTGGCGGCCCCGCCGCGGCCGTGGGCGAAGGGCGGTCGTCCGCGGGACCTTGGGCCCCGGGCGGGCCGGTCCAAGGTCAGGCCCGCCCGCGCCGCGCGGATGGCGCATGATGTGGCGGGTGCAGAGTGCAGAGCGCCCCGGAGCGGGCACCGGCAGCCCCGAAGGCCGGTCCGGACCAGTACCACCCGCCGCCCCGCCACCGGGCCCGGCCCCCGCTCCCGCGGACCTGACCGAGGCGGTGCGGGCCGCGCAGGACGGTGACGAGGAGGCGTTCCGGCTCCTCTTCCGGACCGTCCAGCCCGGCCTGCTGCGCTACCTGCGGGTCCTCGTCGGGGGCCGGCCCGAGGACGCGCAGGACGCCGAGGACATCGCCTCCGAGACGTGGCTGCAGGTCGCCCGCGACCTGCGGGGCTTCTCCGGCGACGGCGACGGCTTCCGCGGCTGGGCGGCCACCATCGCCCGCAACCGCGCCCTGGACTACCTGCGGGCCCGGCGCCGTCGCCCGGTGGCCGACCTGCCGTTCGAGTACCTCGCCGAACTGTCCGCCGGGGACGACACCGCGGGCGCCGCGCTCGCCCGGGTCGGCACCGGCGACGCGCTCGCGCTGATCTCCCGGCTGCCGCGCGACCAGGCAGAGGCGGTGCTGCTGCGCGTGGTGATGGAGCTGGACGCGGAGAGCGCCGCGCAGGTGCTCGGCAAGCGGGCCGGCACCGTCCGGATGGCCGCCCACCGGGGGCTGCGGCGGCTCGCCAAGCTGCTGGAGCAGTCGTTCGGGCCCGGTGAGGGGCCGGGCGAGGGGCCGGGATCCGACCGCGGGATCCCGGCCGCGCGGGCGGCCGGACAGGAGCCGGGGGCACCCTCCGGGAGGGCCGCCCGGAAGGCCGCGAAAAAAGTTTCTCCGCAGGGTGTGACAGAACGCCGGGCCGCGACGCTGAAGGACATGAGATGAGCACCAACCGATCCCGTCGGATCGACCGTGACGCCGCCGAGCAGCTGCTCGGCGGTGCCGTGGGCGGCCCGTCGGCCGGGCAGGACGCCTCGCTCACCGGACCGGACGGCGACGCCGCCGGGCAGGTCGCCCGGGTACTCGCCGCGGCAGCCGCCCCAGCGACGGCCGCCGAGCTGACCGGGGAGCAGGCCGCCCTGACCGCGTTCCGGGAGGCCCGTCTCGCGCCCGACCCCGTAGCAACGACCGCACCCGTCCGGAGACGACCGATGGCAACCGCCGCCCTCGCCAGGGCCTTCAGCACGAAGGCCGTTGCCGCCGTGCTGAGCGCCACGGCGCTGTGCGGGGTCGCGGTCGCCGCCGGCACCGGGAACCTGTCGATCGGCAGCGGCAGCGGCACCGAGCCCGAGCGCACCCTCGCGAGCGGCGGCGCCACGGGCGCGCTGCCCACGTCCGGGCACGGGCCGGGCACCACCACGCCGGGCGGCCAGTCCGCCCGGCCGTACAACGGCCCCTCCGCCGGCGGCTCCGGCGGAGGCGCTCAGGGTCTCGGGCCGTCGGCCTCGCCGACGCCCGGGACCCCCTCCGCGACGGGGCGGGCCACACCGCCCGCGTCCGCCGCGATGGTCGCCCTCTGCCACACGTTCACCGACCGGAAGGGCAAGGGCGAGCACCCGCGCCAGCTGGTCCTGGACCCGGTGTTCACCCTGCTGGTCGAGGAGGCGGGCGGCCCGGACAAGGTGGAGGACTACTGCGGGGAGGCGCTCGGCCGGGCGGGCGACGACGCCCACCGCAGCGCCACCCCGCAGCCGACGCACGACGACCGTCAGGGCTCCGGCTCCGGTGGCGCGGCAGGCTCCGGTGGCGCGGCCGGCTCCGGCGGTGGCAACGCGAACGGCTCCGGAGCCGCGGGCGGCAGCGGCGTCGACGGCGGCAAGGGCAACGGCGGTTCCGGCGGCAACGGCGGCGGGAACACCACCAACGGTGGCGGGCCCAAACCCGGCCGGACCACGCCGACGCTCCCGGCGTCGCCCGCACTGCCCGACGTCCGCCCCAGCGGGCAGGACCGGCAGGCCGCCCAGGGGTGACCCACAGGACTCCGGGTGGGCGGTGGGCGAATCCCCCCGGGCCCGCCGCCCACCCGGATAGCAGGACCGCAGGACCGCAGTACCCGGCACCACCGCAGTAACCAGCACCACCGCAGTAACCAGCACCACCGCAGGACCTGCGGCACCGCGACACCCGCGGCGCCGCGGCGACCACCCGAGACCCCGGGTGGCCGGTCGGCTCCCCCGTGCCCACCGTCCACCCGGCCGGCCCCCGGCCGGACCGGCAGGCGCTCACCCCGGACGCGCCGCCGGCCCGGCCGGCCCGGAACGTGTGGCCCGCCCGCCCGCAGTCCGGGCGGGCCACACACACCCCGAACGGGCGGTCGGGGATCCGCTGCCCGGTTCCCCGGCCGCCTCCCCCTCCCGGGAGACGGGCCTCCCGGCAGGCGGGCTTCGTGGCAGGCAGGCGGAACCGCCGCCACCACGGCGCGCGTGGAGTCCTCCGGCGGCCTCGGCCGGGACCGGCCCGGACACCGCGCCGGGCGGCACGGACGCCGGCGGCTATCGTGCACGGGTGCACGAGGCGGTCCGGGACCCCGGGCCCGGCGTGAGGGGAGTTCCAGGTGATCGGACGGGCGCTCAACGGGCGTTACGAACTCGTCGAGATACTCGGCGTCGGCGGCATGGCCACCGTCTGGCGCGGGGTGGACCGCGTGCTGGGACGCCAGGTGGCCGTCAAGGTCCTCAACGGGGGCCTCGCCGACGACCCGCGCTTCGCCGAGCGGTTCTCCCGGGAGGCGCAGCACGCCGCGATGCTGGTGCACCCGAAGGTCGTCATGGTCTTCGACTCGGGCATGGACCAGGGTTCGCCGTACATCGTCATGGAGCTGGTGAACGGGCGCTCGCTGGCGGCCGTCCTCGCCCAGCAGCCGCAGCTGCCGGTGGAGCGCGCCGTGGGCATCGCGGCGGCGGTGTGCGAGGCGCTCGCGGTCGCGCACGCGGCCGGGCTGGTGCACCGGGACATCAAGCCGGGCAACATCATGATCACCGACGACGGCGGGGTGAAGGTCGTCGACTTCGGCATCGCCCGGGCCGGCTCCTCCAACAACCTGACCCAGACCGCCACGGTGCTCGGGACGGCCGCGTACCTGTCGCCCGAGCAGGCGACCGCCTCCGCGCTGGACGGCCGCACCGACCTCTACGCGGTCGGCTGCGTGCTGACCGAGATGCTGACCGGCGGGACGCCGTTCACCGCCGAGACCCCGGTGGCGATCGCGTTCAAGCACGTCAGCGAGCAGCCGCTGCCGCCGTCCGCGCGCCGTCCCGGGCTGCCGCCCGCGCTGGACGCCGTGGTGCTGCGGCTGCTCGCCAAGAACCCGGCCGACCGCCCGGCGGACGCCACCGCGGCGCGGGCCGAGCTCCTCGCCACCGTCCCCGGGCTGGCCGTGGGCGACCCGACGGCGGAGCTGCTCGCCACCGCCGCGCCCACCCAGATGCTGCCGCCGCTCCCGTCGAACCAGCAGCACACCACCGTGCTCCCGCCCCAGGCCCCCGCTGCCACCTCCCTGATGGCGCCGGTCCCGATGGCGCCCCCGGCGCCCGCCAGGCCCGCGCGCAGCCGCAAACCGCTCGTCCTGGGCGCCCTCGGCGTGGCCGGCCTGGCCGGGGTCACCGCCATCGCCCTCACAGCCTTCGACACGCCGCCGGGCAACGCGGCCGCCAAGAAGCCGGCCGCCGCCGCACCCGCGACCCAGGCGCCCGCGCCGGCCACGACCGCCCCGGGCCCGAGCGCCGCGCCCACCACCGTGCCCGGTCTGCCCGCCCCCACCCCGACCGTCCCGCGCAACCAGCCGCCGGCCGTGCAGTTGAACGCGCTGCGCCAGGCCGTCGCCCAGACCCAGGTGGGTGGGAAGGACCGCGGCGGTCAGGTGGAGCTCCTGCGCATCCTGGACGATGCCTCGGCGCGCCTCAACGAGGGCAGCCCCGACGACGCGGCCCAGGACCTGAAGGACGCGCAGAAGGTGGTTCGCGACATGAGCAAGCGGCACGCCATCGACGGCCCGACCACCAAGGACTGGAACGCCCGCCTCGGCGCGCTCTTCACCGCCCTCCACACGCAGGCGGACAACCAGAACGACTGAGGCGACGGCACTGCGGGCGGTGGTGCTGCTCGGCCTGGTGGTTTTGTTCGTTGGTCCTGCCGGTCCTGCCGGTCCTGCCGGTCCTGCCGGTCAGGAGAGGTCCAGGCGGTCGCCGAGCCCCGCCGCCGTGAAAGCGGCCTCCAGCGCCTCGCGCCCCTCGGTGAAGTGCCCCCAGCTGTCGAAGTGCGCTGGCACGACGCGCCGGGCGCCGAGCAGGACGGCGGCCTCGGCGGCCTGCGCGCTGTCCAGGGTGAGCAGTGCGCCGTCGAAGCGCCGGGTGCGGGCGGCGCCGGCGAACAGGACCGCCGTGTCGACCGGGCCGAAGCGGTCGGCGATCTCCTTGACCAGCGGCAGCGAGGCGTTGTCGCCGCTGACGTAGACGGTCGGCAGGTCGGGGGCGGTCAGCACGAAGCCGATCACCTGGCCGATCACCGGTTCGCAGCCCTCGGGCCCGTGCAGGGCGGGCGCGGCGGTGACGGTGACGGTGCCGCCGTCCGGGCGGGTCAACTCCACCGAGTCCCAGGGGGCGAGGCCGCGTGCGGTGCCGCCGAGCCGCCGGGCGCCGCTGGTGGTGGTGAGCACGAGCGGGACGGTCGGCAGCAGGGCGCGGCCGGAGGCGTCCAGGTTGTCCGGGTGCTCGTCGTGGGAGAGCAGGACGGCGTCGACCGGGCCGAGGTCGGCGGGGGTGGTGGCGGAGGGCGCGGTCTTGGTGAGCGCGTAGCCGCTGCCGGTCGGGTAGTCGCCGGGCCCGTCGAAGGTCGGGTCGGTGAGGAAGCGCAGGCCGCCGAACTCGATGAGCGTGGTCGGGCCGCCGAAGGCGCGGATGGTCGCCATGCTGGGTTCACCTCACGGGTAACTGCGGAATTTGACGTGATGAAACCTAACTGGCCATCACGGAAGAGCGCAAGGTTTAGCATGAGAACCGTGAGCGTCATGAAAGCCCCGGGCGAGACCGCCACTGCCCCTCCACCACCTGCGGCGGGCGCGGACCGGTACGTCGCCCTCGACTTCGCCAACAGCGAGCTCGTGCTGCCCGCCGGCCGCCTCGACCTGCTGGCCACCCCGGCCGCCGCCACTCAGTGGCTGGTCGAACGGGGGCTGGCCGGCGCGGACGCGGTGCTCCACGAGCCCTGCGCAGGACGGCTGCGCGAACTGCGCACTCATCTGCGGACCCTCCTCGCGGCGCGCAGCGGGGGGACGGTGCCGGCGCCCGAGGCCGTCGACGCGGTCAACGCGGCGCTGACCGCCACCCCCGTGGCCGCACTGCTGCACTGGGACGGAGAGGGCGGGCCATACCGTGCCGCGGTCCATCCGGCCGACCGGATCGCCGACCACGCCATGGCCGCGATCGCCGCCGACGCGGCGGACCTGCTCACCGGCCCGGACGCCGAACGCCTCGCCCCCTGCGGAGCGAGCCCGTGCACGCGCTTCCTGGTGCGCACCCACGCCGCCCGGCACTGGTGCTCGGTGCGCTGCGGCGACCGGGTGCGCGCGGCCCGGGCCTACGCCCGCCGCAGCCAGGCGAAGCAATCCGGATGACTGGAGCGCCAGTAAACGGCCAGGGCCACAATGGGCGCATGCTGACCATCGGATCCCTCGTCCTCGGCGTCTCCGACATGGCCCGCGCCGTCGCGTTCTGGACGGCCGCCCTTGATTACGTGCCGCGCGGCGGCCTGGTCGAGGACGACTGGACGGTGCTCGAACCCGCGGCGGGCACGGGCGTCCAACTCGCCCTCGGGCTCAGCGAATCGCCCGTGCAGCGGCACCCGCGCGTGCACCTGGACCTCTATGCGCGCGACGCCGCCGACCAGGCGGCCGAGGTCGAGCGGCTGCTGGCACTGGGTGCCCGGGACGTCGACTGGGACCTGTACCCGGAGGACCCGGACTTCGTGGTGCTCGCCGACACCGAGGGCAACGTCTTCTGCGTCATCGACACCAGCCACGGCTGATGTGCGGAGCAGGAAGTCGGACGGGCCGACTTCCTGCTCCAGGCTGCGGACAGTTACTTGAGCGGCGTGCCGCCCGAGGTGCGGTACGCGGTCGTCTTGTTGATCAGGTTCCCGCCGTCGGACTCGACCGTGGTCTGTTCCTGCTGCCCCGGGCCGAACAGGAGGGCGGCGACGTGCGCGTTCGCCACCTGGTCCATGTGCGAGAGGAACCAGTCGACCTTGTCGTCCTTGTAGTGGCCGAAGGTGTTGTTCTGCGCCATGTTGCCCAGGGGGATCTGCCACAGGACGACCGGCTTGCCCACCGACTCGGCCATCGTCTTGTACCACCCCAGTGCGGCGGCGGCCTTCTGGTCGTTCCAGAAGGTGTCACGGCCGCCGTTCGCCGGCAGCGCGTACCAGCCCGCGTCGCGGTCCACCACGTCGGCGACCAGGAAGTCGGCGTTCTTCGCCCCGAGGTCCGTGTAGTCGTTGACGCACTTCTGCATGTTGCTGGTCCAGTCCCAGCAGGTGAGGTGGAACCCGGCGCCGGTGTTCGGCGCGTACTTGTGCGCCATCGCTATCAGGCACTGGGCCAGGCCGACGGCGCTGTTCTCCTGCGATCCGCAGTCCGTCGGGTTCGCGGCCTTGACCTGCGCGGCGATCTGGTGCGGGTTGCCGAGCGACCGGACGTAGCCCCAGAAGTCGGGCTCGATGTCGATCGCGTCCTGCGAGTTGCCGATCTTCTGGAGGAAGAAGCGGTAGTCGTTCATGTAGCGGGTGAGCAGGTCGGCCCTGTTGATGGCGACGACCTCGCCCGGGCCGTCGCCCTGGCCCGCCAGGTCTCCGAGGTCGCGCAGCGAGTACCAGGTCCAGAAGTTCTTCTGCGGGCGCGGCTTGCCCTGGTACGTCGCCTTGGTCACGTGGTCGTCGTTCCAGGTCACGTAGAAGCCGGGCGCCGTGGTCTCGCCGCTCCAGCAGCCCCACCAGCTCGACCACGCGGCCTTGCAGAGCGCTGCCGAGTAGTAGTCCGACGAGGGCGCGGGCTGGCTGTGCACATAGGCGTAGCGCATGTCGAACGGCGCGGCGCTCGTCGAGGCCTCGTTCATCATGCCGCCGACGAGCACCGTGTTGCTGCCCATGAAACTCTTCGTCGAGCTCCCGCCGGCGGGGGCGGCCGCAGACGTCGGAGCGGGGGCCGGCGGCGCCGACGCCGGGCGGGTGCCGCTCGGAGCCTGGCTCGCGGGAACGCCGGCGCCGGGCTTGGCAGGCGCGGAAGGCTTGGCGGCCGTGGTGGGCGCAGCAGGCGTGGTGGGCGTGGCGCCGCTGCCGGAGCTCCCCGCGTTCCCGGTGCCGCTGACGCTGCCGGCCGGGACGAGCTGCCACTGCTGCTGGGGGCCGTTCCAGTCGTGGTACTGGGCGATGTGGCTCCCCTCTGTCTTGGACCCGCCCGGGACCTCGACGGCCTTGCCGCTGAAGCGGTTGATCAGACGCACGTAGCCGTCCGACGAGTTCTCCATGTGGAACTGCTGGTTGGCGCCGTTCAGGTCGCTCCACTGCACCAGCTCGGAGCCCTCGGTCCTCGACCAGTCGTAGTCGTCCAGCACCTTGCCGGAGTTCCGGTTCTGCAGCCGGTAGTTCCCGTCACCGGAGTCGATGAACTTCCACTGCTGGTTGGTCCCGCCGTTGCGGCTCCACTGCGCCAGCGGAGCACCGTCGTTCGTGGCGTAGGCGGGGGCGTCCAACGCCTCGCCGGTGCTGCGGTTGACCAGGACGTACCAGGCGTTCGTGTCCACGGTCCCCGCCGAGGCCGTGTTGACCACGACCACGGAACCGCCCACGACCGCCAGACCGACGGCCGCCCAGAGACTCCGACGCTGGTACAACCGACGGCTGCGGTGCTTCTGCCTCCGGCCTGGCTCGGCAGAGCGGGACGACGCCTCCGGTGAGGTGGATGAGTGAGGGAACATGGCGATGCTCTCTTTCAGCCGGTGCCTTTGACCAGACCGCCTGTCCGGACACCACCCAGTTGTCACCGCCCTCGGAAAGGTTGCCGCGGCCCGCGAAGATTCTTTTCGGGCACCGCGCGCCGGCCGGGAGCCCCGCTGCGGGCCAGGCCGCTACCGGGTGTGTTCGCCCGCCTTGATGGCGCGGAGGAGCGCGGCGAGAGCAGAGGGGGTGGTGTGCAGGATGGTTTCGCCGTCGTCGGACTCGCGGAGCTCTATCGCCCCGCCGGTCCCACGGACTTCGACACACTCGTTGCCTGAGGCGCTGTAGCTGGACTTCTGCCACTCCGAGCTAGGCATAGGTGGATTTCATCTCCTTCATGATGGATCGGATGAAGTCGCACGATTGTTCCTCGGAGAGGGCAGTGTCGTCCAAGCGGCTGAAGATGGTTCGGTACTTGGCCAGGTTGGCAGGCGAGTCAAAGAACAGCGTGCCTGGGGCGACGTCCATCTGGACCGTGTCCAGTTCGGGGGTCGGCCCGTCGACGTAAGTCAGGTTCTCACCGGCGCCTGGGAAGGTGTCAACGGCGAAGGGCACCACTCGAATGGAAAGTCCGGGTCGCTCCGAGTCGTCCAGCAGCGCAGCGAGTTGATCGATGAGAACCAGGGGTCCCCCGAACTGCATGCGGAGCGCAGCTTCGTGGATGAAGGCCCGGACTGGAGTTGCTTCGGCGACTTCCTGGCGCCTGAGTCGGAAGGTTGTCCTGGTCTCGACTTCCTGTGGAGGCAGGGGAGGCACGAGTCGAGCGAACATCGCAGATGCGTAGGACTTGGTCTGGAGCAGGCCGGGCAGGTAGACGGTATTGCAGAAAGAGATCCGCTCCGCGTGACCCTCAAGCTCCGCCACCTCAAGGAAGTCGACGGTCAGGGTGGTGCGGTACTCCTCCCACCAGCCCTTCCCGCGTTCCGAGGCCATGTTCGCCATCGCGTCGATCAGCGGTTGGTTGGTGCACATGCACACGGTGGCGATGGTCCTCAGCCGTTCGGCACTGATCCCGCTCTTCCCGCTTTCCATCTGCGTGACCTGGGTGGCGTGGATGCCGAGTTCGCGTGCCAGCTGGCTTCCGCCAATGCCGGCTTGCTCCCGCATCCTTCGCAGCTCGGTGCCCAACCGACGTTGACGCAAGGTCGGGTTAGGTCGAAGGGCCATGTCGTCCTCTCTGCGGGCAGTAAGACCAGTGTGCCCCACGTTGGAGGGAAGTTCTTCGCGAAGGTCTTCATATGAAGACCGCGTGCGCTATGGTCGATGTCACATCGATCCGACGGGTCGTCAGTAACGCTATTCCGTCGCACCGCAGAGCAGTCATGCCTCCATCTGACCTGGCTCACGGTGACGTATCCGTCCTTCTCCTCCACGCCTCGGGAGTTCTCCCATGCGTCACCTCAACACGCCCTCCCTCACCATCTGTCGCCAGTCCCTCCGCGACGCCATGACCCGCGCCGGCTGGCCGCCCTCCGCCATCGCCGATGCCGAACTCGCCCTCGCCGAACTCCTCGTGAACGCCTGGCGGCACGGCGAGACCCCCGCCCCGGTCGTCGAGATCATCGCGATCAACAACACCCTCCGGGTCTCCGTCGCCGACGAGAGCCCCACCCTCCCCCAGCAGCGCTCCCTCCCCGAACTGGCCGAGTCCGGCCGGGGCCTCCAGCTCGTCGCCGGGCTCTCCCGCCGCTGGGGCGTCGACCCGCAGCAGCGCGGCAAGTCCGTGTGGTTCGAGTGCGAGCTGGACGCCGCCTGATGGCCGCCCGCCGCCGGCGCCCGATGCTGCCGACCGATCCCCGGATCCGGGGCTACAGCGACGACCACATCCGCACCCTGCTCGCCGAAGTCCAGGAGCGCGGCAAGGAGTTCGGCCTGATCTTCCCCTCCGCCTGCACCGACAAGACCATCGACGGCCGAGTCCTCGTCCGCTTCAACACGGCCCCCGCCTCGACCCTCCTCAACCTCCTCTCCCTCCTCCTCGACGTCGGCCGGGAGCGGGGCACCCCGTGCGGTTCCTGATCGCGGCGGCCTTCGCCGTCCTCCTCGCCCTCGCGATCGCCACCGTCGTCCTCGGCGTCGTCACCGCCCTGCGCGCGACCCCTCCCCACGAGGACGACTGACCCGACCGGACGCCCGGCGGGTCGCGTGCACAGGCCCGCCGCGCCCGATCAGCCCTGCCGTCGGATCCGGTTCTCGACGTTCGACCGGATCGCCCGCGACAGCGTGCCAGCCGCCGTCGCGAGGAACACGAAGTTGTACCCGATCTGCAGGACCACCACGAGCCGCGCCGCCTGCCCCGACGGCGTGATGTCGCCGTACCCGACCGTTGCCATCGTCACGACCGTGAAGTACAGCGCGTCCAGCCGGGTCTCC
This sequence comes from Kitasatospora sp. NPDC057936, assembly GCF_042887525.1. Taxonomy (NCBI): domain Bacteria; kingdom Bacillati; phylum Actinomycetota; class Actinomycetes; order Kitasatosporales; family Streptomycetaceae; genus Kitasatospora; species Kitasatospora sp. NPDC057936. The sequence continues at coordinate 18,597 of NZ_JBHVPD010000021.1, read as the reverse complement.
AGCCCGTTGAACTCCGCCTTGCGCGCGCCCAGCACGTAGTACGTCGCCGCGTAGATCGTCATCGTCAGGCAGATCAGGAAGATCAGCCAGACCACCGGACGCTTCGCCGTCCCGCGCATCACACCGACGATCTTGGCCACCAGCGTGCCCGTCAGCCCGGCCAGCGCCCCCACGAAGACCCCCCAGCTCACCACCGGCCGACGGTCGCCGAACCACTCCAGCGGCAGCGTGAAGTACCCGACCATCAGCAGCGTGAACGAGCCCAGCAGCCAGTACCAGGCCCGTACGTCGGCAGGTGGCGGCGGGTTCTCGGACATCCCGTTCAGCCTCCCCCGGCCGCCCCCTGGGCGCCCGTCCGTCTGCTCCGTCCGGGCTCGTCCAGCAGCTCCAGCACCGCGAGAACGCCCATCAGCCCGAGCGCCAGGCAGAGCGTCACCAGCGCCGTCGGACGGTCCCACAGCACGAAGGCCAGTGCCGCCCCCGCGACCGCCGCCCAGCCCAGCCATGCCTTCCAGCGGTGCACGAAGCGCCCGACCGGCCCGAGCCGCAGCCCGGCCCGCTCGGCCACCCGCCGCACCGCGCCCAGTCCGGCCCGCCACATCCCGCGCACTGTCCCGGCCCGGCGCCCGGAGCCGCTGATCCAGGCGCCCAGCGCCACCAGCAGCCCGAGCGCGACCACCACCCGGACGGCGGAGCGCAGGTAGCGCACGAGGGTGTCGTAGACGGCGTGCGCGGCAGCCTGGTCCACGCCGGCCGGGAGCGCGTCCAGGTAGACGGCCCGGAAGACGCTCAGCCCGATGCCCAGCAGCAGGGCCCCGCCGGCCACGCCGAGCGCCGCCGTGACCACCGCCCGGCGGCGCCGGACGGCCAGCAGCACTCCGCCCGTCGCGCAGGCCACGGCCAGGACCGGCACCCAGAAGCCGGCCACGTCGAGCAGCCGCAGGCCGGTGCGCACCTTCGGGACGGCGTCGGACTGCACCAGCGTGTACGAGGTGTGGATCTCCGGGATCTTCGAGGCGATGGACAGCCCGTTGTCGACGAGCGCCGTCTTCACCCGGGCGATCAGCGGGGCGAGGTCGAGCACCACGGTGTTGCCCTTGAGCTCGACGGCGCCGCCGCCCTGCCCGGTCAGCATCCGGCCGATCGCGGCGTGCGCCTCCCGGTTGGCGTCCGTCCAGACGGTGGCGAAGGCGTCGCTGTCCACGACGCGCTGGACCTGGGTGTGGACGAACCCGGCGATCCCGTCGCCGAGGGCCTGGCCGATGCTGCCCAGCAGCGCGCCGAGCACGGGCCGGTCGTCCGGCGCGACGTCGTCGAGCAGCGAGTCGACGGGGAGCTGCTTCACGATCTCGTCGGTCACCCGGTTCGTCACGGCGGCGCGGATCGCGGGGTCCCGGGCGAGCGGGGCCATCGTGGCCACGTAGCGGTCGGTGTCGGAGACCTCGGACTTCGCCCACACGGCGACGGCGCCGAGCGGCGTCAGCAGGCAGGCCAGCAGGACCAGCAGGACGGCGAACGCGGACCGCACCCGGTGGCGCGGCGGGCGGGCCCGCAACTCCTCGGCGAGCCGTGCCTCGTGGGCCTCGACGGCGCTCAGCCGGGCCCGCAGGTCGGCCAGTTCGTCGGGTGGTTCGCCGGGCGGTTCGTCAGGGGAGGCGCCCGGCCCGTCGGTCGGCATGCCACGACTCCGTTCGTCCGGTCGGTGCCTCCCAGGAGACAACGGATCACGGTGACCGGCCAGTCGGGGGCGTCCGGGAACGACGGAGGCCCCCGGCGCCGTCGCGGTGACGGTGCCGGGGGCCTCCGGAAGGTCCGACGGGACTCAGGCGGTCGTCTCGGGCCGCGGGGTCTCGGTCGCCTTGGTGACGTTCGTCGGGGTGACGGCCGGGCGGTCGGCCGGCTGCTGGGCGGTGCTCTGCGCGGTGCCCGCGGCCTCGGCCGGGGTGTCGTCCTCGCGCATCGCCTTCGTCTCCGCCTTCAGGATGCGCATCGACTTGCCGAGGCCACGGGCCATCTCCGGCAGCTTCTTCGATCCGAACAGCAGGACTACGACCGCCAGCACCACCAAGATGTGCCAGGGCTCAAGACCGTTCCGCAGCATCCCTGGCCACCGGTCCCTTCTTGTCTAGAGTCACGGGAGGGCAAAGTACCCGTCCGGCCAGTATGCCTGGCCCCGGTGCGGAACGGATACACCGGCCGGGAAACGCTGGCCGAAAAGCGGGTGCCGCTCAAGCGGACCGCGAGTGCCGTGGTCCCGGCCGGTGTGTCCCGACCGGGGTGTCGAACGTCACAGCCGAAGGTCGCGGTCGCGGGCCACGGTCGGAGGTCGCAGGGGCGGGGCTCAGCAGCGGGGCTCAGTAGACGAAGGGGACGAGCCGCTTCGACTCCCGCCGGTACTGCGCGTACGCGGGGCCGAGGGCGGCCACCAGCAGGCGCTCCTCGGCGGCGATCCGCCAGCCGTAGGCGGCCAGCAGCAGCGCGAACACGACCACGGTGGCCGGCCAGCTGCCCAGGCCGAGCGCGTAGCCCGTCCACACCAGCAGGCTGCCGCAGTAGCCGGGGTGGCGGATCAGCCGGTACGGGCCGGTGCGGACGACCTCCTGGGTGTCGACGGTGCGCAGGGTGCGGGTGTAGAAGCGGCCCAGGGTGCGCATGCCCCAGGCCCGCAGGGCCAGCCCGGCGGCGATCAAGGCGACGCCGAACCAGCGCGCCCACACGGGCAGTTCGCCGACCGACGCGCGGCCGAGGAGGACGATCACCAGGACGGAGGCGGCGTAGCAGGCGAGCAGCAGCCGGGTCGAGCCGCGGTCGCGGTCGTCCGCGCGCCAGGTGCCGGCGGCGGAGTCGTCGCGGCGGCGCAGCAGCAGCTCGTACCCGGCCCAGGCGAGGACACCGAGGACGGAGAGCAGGCTCGGCAGGGACATGGTGGGGCTCCTGACGCTCGTGGACCAGGGCACGGGCCTCGCAACGGGGGCCGCGTACCCACCACGGTCCTCCTGCCCGCCCGGCCCCGCACGGACCCGGGGGTGGACGCGCGGGCTTCCACCCCCGGGTGGAGCGTCAGTCCGTCCGCCGGGCCAGCAGGTAGCCGCGCCGGGTCGGGGCCTCCTCGGGCAGGCCCTCGCGCTCCAGCCGGGCCTCGACGGCGAACCCGGCGGCGGTGAGGTGCGCGACGACGGCGTCCGTCTGCAGGAAGTGGAAGTCCACGTCGACCTGGTGGCCCCACCACTCGTCCAGCCGCCGCACCTCGGTGCCCAGGTGGAACGAGACCAGCAGGAAGCCGCCGGGCCGCAGCACCCGCCGCATCTCGGCGAACGCGGGCGCCAGCTCGCCGGGTTCGAGGTGGATCACCGAGTAGAGCGCCACCGCCGCCGCGAACTCGCCGTCCCGGGCGGGCAGGTCGAGCAGGTCGCCGGTGCGGAACTCGGCCTTCGGGTGCTCGCGGCGGGCCAGCTCCACCATGCGGGGGGAGAGGTCGATCCCGACGACCTCGGCGCCGTGCCCGGCGAGCCACCCCGCCACGTGCCCCGGCCCGCACCCGAGGTCCGCGACGACCCCGCCGGCGGCCTCCGCCACGACCACCCAGAGCAGGGCCCGGTCGACCGGCTTGTGCGCCAGCTCGTCCCCGATCCGTTCGAGGTACTCCTCCGCCACCGTGTCGTAACTCCCGCGCACGCGCGTGTGATCAGCAACCATGGCCCCACCTTGGCACCCGGGACGGCGCCCGCGGGGCGCTTTTCCGCAACCAGGGGAACGGCTGACGACCCCCGCCCCGGCCCGGCTCGAACACGGCTGGTCCCCTCCACAACGGGCCGGCGCTTAGGGGTATGGGCACCGGCCGACGCGGGGCAGTGGTCAGCCTAATCGGTTCCCTGGAACGGCGAAGAGCCCCCGCCCGGGTGGGCGAGGGCTCCTGATGACGCGCGTTGGCACCGGCCGGTGGGGGGCTCAGGCGTTGACGGCCTCGGAGGCGGCTTCCGGGGTGGCGGCGGCCGGGGCGGCGGCCGGGGCGGCGGCCGGGAGGTGGCGCATCAGGCGGTAGGCCAGGGCGGCGGCGCCGAGGGTGAAGACCAGGCCGACGACGGCCGCCACGTGCAGCCCGTCCGTGAAGGCGCCCCGGGCGGTGTCCAGCAGGTCGGCGCCGAGCCGGCCCGGGAGGTGCGCGGCTACGGTGACCGCGCCGCCGAGGGTGTCCTGGGCCGCGCGGGCGGCCTCGCCGTCCACGCCCGCCGGGAGGGCGCCGTCCAGCTGGTGGCGGTAGACCGCGGCGCCCGCCGCGCCGAGCAGCGCGATGCCCAGCGAGCTGCCGAGCTCGACGGCGGTCTCGGAGGTGGCCGAGGCGGCGCCGGCCCGCTCGGCGGGGGCCGCGGAGACGACCATCTCGGCGGTCATCGTCATGGTGCCGACGGTGCCGGCGGCCAGCACGCCCGCCGCGGTGAGGATGAGAGCGAGCGGCGAGTCCGCGCCGACCTGCGTCATCATCGCGAAGCCCGCCGAGCCGATCACGAACCCGCCGCTCATCAGCACCGCCGGGCGGACCTTCCCGGCAAGCGCCGAGCCGAGGCCGACCGCCGCGCCGACGCCGACGCTCGGCACCAGCGACCAGAGCGAGGCGGTGAACGGGCTCATGCCCTTGACGAGCTGCAGGTACTGCGAGGTGAAGAGGGCGAAGCCCATCATCGCGAACATCGCGACGGTGTTGACGCTGATCGCCCCGCTGAAGGTGCGGATCCTGAACAGGCCGAGGTCGAGCAGCGGCTCGGCGGCGGTGCGCTGGCGCCACACGAACGCGGCGGCGAGCAGCAGTCCGGCCGGGACGGCGAGCGCGGGCAGCAGGCTCCAGCCGTCCACCGCGAGGGTCTTCACGCCGTAGACGAGCGGCAGGATCGCGGCCGTCGAGAGCGCGGCGCCGGGCAGGTCGAAGCGGCCGGTGCGGGCGGTGGCGCGGTACTCGGGGAGCAGCGCGGGGGCGGCGACCAGCACGAGGGCCATCACCGGGACGGCGAGCAGGAACGCGGAGCCCCACCAGAAGTGGTCGAGCAGCAGGCCGCCGGCGACCGGGCCGAGGGTGGCGCCGGCGGTGAGGACGCCGCCCCAGGCGCCGAGCGCGGCCTGCCGCTGCTTGGGGTCGTGGAACATGTTGCGGATCAGCGCGAGCGTCGAGGGCATCACGGTCGCCCCGGCCGTGCCGAGCAGGGCCCGGGCGGCGATCAGCTGCCACGCGCTGTCGGCCCAGGCGGCCAGCAGCGAGGCGCCGATGAACCCGGCGGCGCCGATCATCAGCAGCCGGCGGCGACCGATCCGGTCGCCGAGCGCGCCCATCGTGATGAGCAGGCCGGCCAGCAGGAACGAGTACATGTCCATGATCCACAGCTGCTGGGTGCCGCTGGGGGCGAGCGTCGTGGAGATGTAGGGGACGGCGAAGAAGAGGACGCCCATGTCCATGGCGAGGACGAGGGTCGGCAGCAGGAGGACGGCCAGGCCGAGCCATTCGCGACGGCCTGCGCGGCCGGTGGTTGCGGTCATGGGAAGTACCGTACGAGCGTTTCAGACGCTTGTCTAGTACGGATGTATAAATCACTTGTGCGAGACGAAAGTGTCAGACGTAAGTGCAAGACAGCTGTGCAGTCCTTCCGTAGGATCGGGACCATGGGAAACCGCGAAGACCTCATGGCGGGCGCCAAGCGCTGCCTGTACGAGAAGGGCTACGGGCGCACCACCGCCCGGGACGTCGCCACCGCCTCCGGCGTCAGCCTGGCCGCCATCGGCTACCACTTCGGCTCGAAGGACGCGCTGCTCAACGCGGCGATGATCGAGGCGATCGGCGAGATGGGCATGGCCCTGGGTGCCGTGGTCAACGCCGCGAACGAGGCCACGGGCGACCCCGAGGAGCGCTTCGTCGCGGTGTGGGAGGGCCTCAAGGCCGTCTTCGAGGAGCACCGCGGCCTCTGGGCGTCCCAGTTCGAGGCGCTCGCGCAGGCCGGGCACGCGCCCGAGCTGGCGCAGGCGCTCTCGGAGGCGCAGAAGGAGGGCCGGCTCGGCCTGGCCGCGCTGTTCCAGGGGCTTCCCGAGGTGCCGGAGACCGCGGACGAACTCGCCCGCGGCGCCTTCTACCAGGCCCTCCTGGCCGGGTCCGTCGCCCAGTGGCTGGCCGCGCCCGAACTCGCCCCGTCCGGGCGGGACTTCCTGCGCGGGCTGCGGCTGGTCGCGGCGAGCGTGCCGGAGTCCGCCGCGCACTGACCCGCACGGACCGCACGCTGACCGCACGCGTGGTGGCCGTCAGGTCGTGACGACCGTCAGCAGCACCACCGAGTCCACGTGCGCCAGCAGCCCGTGCCGCTCCTGCGGAACGGGCGCCAACTGGCCCGCCGACAGCTCCTGGTGCTGCCCGGCCACCGTCAGCGCGACCCGGCCGCGCAGCACCTGCACGCTGCCGGCCGTCGGCGGGGTGTGCTCGTCCAGCGCGGTGCCGCCGGCCAGGGCGATCACGGTCTGCCGCAGCACCCCGTCGTGCAGCACGAGGTGGGCGCTGCGCCCGTGCGGGCTCTCGGCGGCCTTCGCGGCGTGCTCCACGGCGAGCTGTTCGAGATCGGGCATCGCGGCGTCCTCCTGCCTGTCAGCCCAGGTTGGCGGACGCGGCGGGCTCGCGCACCCGGAGCCGCTCGGCGTGCGGGCCCCGTGTACCCGGAGCCGCTCGGCGTGCGGGCCCCGTGCACCCGGGGCGGCCCGGCGCGCGGGCTCGCGCACCCGGAGCCGCTCGGCGTGCGGGCCCCGCGCGGTGCCCGCATCGTGGAGGCATGGCGACCAACGAGAGTTACCTCAGCGGGTTCCGGGTCAACCGCTCGCTGCTGACCGGCGGCGCGATGCTCACGGGCATCGGCGCGGCGCTCGGCGCGGCCGGGGTGGCAATGGTGTGCGTGGCGCTGGCCACCGCGGGCCGTGACTGGGTGCGCAGCCGGGAGACCCCGCCCACCGCCCTGGCCCAACGGGCGATGCACGAGGCCCGGGTGGCCTCCGCCGCCGGCTGGCAGGCCTGGCGCACCGAGCACGGCTCGCCGAACTGACGTTCACCCGTCCGGCGCAGCCGCCGCACCGGCGCCGGACGGGGTGCGGCGGGCCGCCATGGGGATGCGGCCCGCCGCAGTCGTGGATCCGCCGCCGGCCTACAGGCCGAGCGACTTGGCGATGATGCTGCGCATGACCTCGCTGGTGCCGCCGTAGATCCGGAAGACCCGGTTGTCGGTGTAGAGCCGGGCGATCGGGTACTCCAGGATGTAGCCGTAACCGCCGTGCAGCTGGAGGCACTTGTCGATGACGGTGGACGCCGACTCGGTGCAGAACAGCTTCGCGGCGGCCGCGTCGGCGACGGTCAGCTCGCCCTGCTGGTAGAGCTCCAGTGCGCGGTCCACCATCGACTGCTGCGCCACCACCTGGGCCTCGCAGTCCGCCAGGGTGAACTTGGTGTTCTGGAACTCGGCGACGGCCTTGCCGAACACCTTGCGGTCCTTGACGTACTGCACCGCGAACCGCACCGCCGCCGCGGCCGCCGCGTAGGCGCCGACCGCGATCGCGAGCCGCTCCTGCACGAGGTTGTGGGTCAGGTAGGCGAAGGCCCTGCCCTCCTCGCCGAGCAGGTTCTCCACCGGCACCTTGACGTCGCTGAACGCCAGCTCGGCGGTGTCCGACGTGCGCAGGCCGATCTTCTGCAGCTTGCGGCCGACGGTGTAGCCCTCGGAGTCCGTGTCCACGCAGAGGATGGAGAGCCCGGCCCGGCGGTTCTCCGGGTCGTACGGGGAGGTGCGGCAGATGACCAGGACGAGGTCGGCCAGCACGCCGCCGGTGATGAAGGTCTTGGCGCCGTTGAGGACGTAGTGGGTGCCGTCCTCGGACAGGCGCGCGTGGGTGGTGATGCCCGCGAGGTCGGAGCCGGCGCCGGGCTCGGTCATCGCGATCGCCGTCATGATGTCGCCCGAGACGAAGCCGGGCAGCCACCGCTGCTTCTGCTCCTCGGTGGCGTACTCCAGCAGGTACGGCAGCACGAGCCCGGTGTGCACCCCGGACGAGCCGAAGCTGACGCCCGCGCGGGCGACCTCCTCGGCGACCACCGCCTGGTACTTGAAACCGCTCTCGCCGGCGCCGCCGTACTCCTCCGGCACCTCGATGCCGTAGACGCCGAGCGCGCCGAGCTGCCGGTAGAAGTCGCGCGGGGGGTGGCCGTCGGCCTCCCAGCTCTCGTAGACCGGGACGACCTCGTTGGCGATGAAGTCCCGGATGGTCTCCCGGAAGGCCTCGTGGTCCTCGGTGAACACGGTGCGGCGCACGCGGGCGCTCCCTTCGGTGGTGCCGGTCGCGGCTGAAGGTGCAGCTGAAGGTGCCAGGTGTTGCCTGGTGATGGCCTCACAAGTTAATCCCGGGTAGCTTCGGCTGTCCAGGGTCGGCGCGGCGCCGGACGCCCGGTGGCCGTTGGGCGAGGGCCATGACAAGTGAATCCTTGCTAGCCTTCCCTCGGCGTTCCGGCCGGGCGCCGTGGCGACCGGGCAGGCAGCGGCGGGACTGCGGGAGGGGCGGCAGCATGGTGGTCCGACGGCCCCCGGGGCGGCGCGCCCAGATCCTCGCGGTGGCGGCCGACCGCTTCCACCGCAGCGGCTACCACCAGGTCTCGATGACCGAGGTCGCCGCCGGCGTCGGCATCACCGCGCCCGCCCTCTACCGGCACTTCCGCGGCAAGCCCGAACTCCTCGACCGCGCCGTCCGGCTCGGCCTGGACGCGCTCGCCGACGGGCTGCGCGCCGCCGGCGCCACCGCCGATCTGGGCGCCGCACTGGCCGCCGTCGCCGTCGGGCACCGGCCGCTCGGCACCCTCGTGCAGCGCGACGCCCGGCTGCTGCCGCCGGCCCGGCGGGCGGCCCTGCGCCGCGAACTGCGGGCGGACGTGGCCGCCATGACCGCCGTCCTGCGCGCCGAGCGCCCGGAACTGCCGGAGCCGGACGTCGAGTTGCTCTGCTGGTCGGCACTCTCGGCCTGCGCCGGGCTCTCCTACCAGTCGGCGGCGCCGCAGCCCCGGCGGGCCGAGGCGGTGCTGCGCGAGGTGGTCGCGGCCGTCCTCGCGGTGGCCTTCGACGGCGCCGGTTCCGGGAGCGGGGAAGGCGCCGCGCCCGCCGCCGTCCCCGGGCGGCAGCCCCGGCGGGAGGAACTGCTCGCGGCGGCCGTCCGGCTGTTCCACGAGCGCGGCTTCGACAACGTCAGCACCGACCAGCTCGGCGCCGCCGTCGGCATCTCGGGCCCCAGCGTCTACCGGCACTTCGACAGCAAGGCGCAGCTGCTCGCCGCCTCGCTGGTCCGCAGCCGCGAGCGCCTGTGGCACGAGGTGGAGGGCGCGATCTCGGCCGCGGCCGGGCCGGAGGAGGCGCTGGCGGCCGGCCTGGCGGCGTACGTCGGCTTCGCGCGGCGCAACGGCGACTACCTGGGCGCGATGCTCAGCGAGACGGAACGGCTGGCCCCGCCCGACCGCCGGGTCGCGGTGGACTTCCGCCGGGACTTCCTGCGGACCTGGGTCGGCCTGCTGCGCCGGGTGCGGCCGGAGTACGACGCGGCCGAGGCCAGGATCCGCGTCCACGCGCTGTTCGCCCTGGTCAACGACGGGGTCCGGAACCGCCCGCACAGCGCCCGCCCGGACCTCGGCGACTGCCTCCTGCGGCTGGCCCGGGCCGTCCTCGGCGTGTCCTGAGCGCCGTCTCCCGAAGGGGCCGGACAAGGGGCCGGGCCGGCCGCCCGCCCCGCGCTGGTGGGGCGGGCAGCCGGCCCGTGTGGGGCCAGGCTGCGCCGAGGGCAGTGGACGCGGCCTAGTAGAGGACGTGCGGGTAGTACACGCGGGTGTCGAGATTGCCGTTGCCCTGCAGGGCGCCGATGTTGCCGCCGTTGCCGGTCGCGGCGAGGCCGTTGTTCTGGTTGCTCGCACCCGAACCGGTGGCCGTCTGCTGGGTGCTGACCACGTTCCCGTGGACGTTGCCGATGATGTTGTTCGAGCCGGTGTTGCTCACGACGCTGCTGTTGGAGTGCTGGTCCGCGCCGGCGGCGTTGTCGGCGTGTGCGGTGGCGGCACCGACGCCGACGAGGAGGAAGGCACCGAGGGCGGTGACGGCGGCGGCTGCACGAATACGGGACACGCTGGTCTCCCTGAGCTGGACTTGCGAAATGTGGCGCGATCCGGAGTGGCCGCTCCGTGGCGCCGTTGCCTGACGTCGCGTGATCAGCATTCACCAGGGGAGCGGGCGAACTCCACCAAATGGGTGGCAATTCCCCCGATGGTGTCATCGTGCGGGCATTTCCGGTGGGTCGGCGGGCCCGTACATCTCCGGTCAAGTATTCCTGCGCGGTGGAGAGTTGGTGGAGGGGTCGAATGGGGTCGACAACACCCGCCGGTCAACACGGAGTTGACCAGGCACCGTCAGAGAGAAAGAAATGGTCGCCGGATAGTCGCACTGGCACACTGGGTTCCCATGTCTGAAGGTCTCCCGCCCGACCACGCCCCGGCCGAGGATCTGCGCACGACCGAGGTCGACCTCGGCGGCCTGGTGAACGTCCTCGCCACGCACCTCTACTCCACCCCGCTGGTCGCCCTGCGCGAACTCGTCCAGAACGCCCACGACTCGCACACCCGCCGCCTCCTGGAGGACCCGGACGGCGCCCACCGCCGGCTGATCCGGGTGCGCGGCGACGCCGTCCGCTGCACGGTCGCCGTCGAGGACACCGGAGCCGGCCTCACCGAGCCGGAGATCCACGCCTACCTCGCGACCGTCGGCACCGGCTACACCCGGATGCTGCGCGAACTCACCGGCGACCAGGACCTGATCGGCGCCTTCGGCCTCGGCTTCCTGTCCGCCTTCTCGGTGGCCGACGAGGTCGTCGTCACCACCACCTCCCACCGCGAACCCGGCCTCGGCCACCGCTACCGCAGCCGCGGCGGCCAGCAGTACCTCGTCGAGCCGGTGCCCGCCCGGCCGCAGCCCGGCACGGTCGTCGAGCTGACGCTCAAGGCCGAACACGCCCACCTCGCCGACGAGGACGCCCTGCGCGAGGTGCTCTCCCGGTACTGCGTGCTGCTGCCGATCCCGGTCCTCGTCGGCGACGACGAGGAGCCCGTCAACGCCGTCGACGTGCCCTGGCGCCGCCCCTCCGCCGGGGATCCGCACGAGGCCCGGATGCGCTTCGCCGCCGCCTTCGGCCGCCACTTCGAGCCGCTCACCGCCTTCCCGGTCGAGCCGGTCGACGGCGGCACCGACGCGATCGGCCTCCTGTGGGTCCAGGACGGCGGCACCTACGGCAGCAGCGACAACCGCGACCTCGCCGTCTACCTGCGCGGCATGCTGCTCGCCGACGACGCCCGCGACCTCCTGCCCGGCTGGGCCGGGTTCATCGGCGGCGTCGTCGAGTCCAGCCGCCTCACCCCCACCGCCAGCCGCGAGGACCTCCAGCGCGACGAGCACTACCGCGCGCTCCAGCGGACCCTCACCGACGCCATCGTCGACGGCCTGTACGAGACCGCCCGGCTGCGGCCCGCCGCCTGGCGCCGCATCCTCACCCGGCACGGCCAGGACCTCCTCGGCGCCGCGCTCTGCGACGACCGGCTGTTCACGCTGCTCGCCGACGACGTCCCGGTGCCCACCTCCCAGGGCGACCTGACCGCGGGCGCCCTGCGCGCCGCCGGAGGGGGCGCGGTGCACGTCGCGCTCGGCAGCGGCGGGGGCTTCGAGGAGATGCTCTACCGGGCGATGCGGGTGCCGATCGCCCGCGGCGAGCGGTACGCCGTCCTGCCGTTCCTGCGCCGCTACGCCCAGCTGCGCGGCTGCCGGCTGGTCGAGCTCGGCAGCGAGCAGGGCGACCGCTCGCTGTTCCGCGACCCGGAGCGCCCGCTGCCCGCCGAGGAGGCGGCCTGGCTGGCCGGCGCGCTGGCCGACCCGGGCGAGCAGCTGGTACCGGCCCGCTTCGACCCGCCCGGCCTGCCGCTGGTCCTGGTGCCGGACCGCGAGGCCGAGCTGAAGGCCCGGATCGAGGACGACCGGGCCGACGCCCGCATCCCGTCCGCCGCGCTGCGGCTCGCCCGGGCCTTCACCGCCCGCACCGACGGCGAGGTCCGGGCCCGGCTCTACCTCAACCTGTCCTGCCCGGCCGTGCGGGACCTGCTCGACGCGTACCGCTGCGGGCACACCGGCAGCGCCACCGCGGCCTCGCTGCTCCGCTCGCTCAAGGTGATCATGGCGGCGGCCGGGCCCACCGGCTCCTCCGGCGGCGACCTCACCGCCGCGCTCGCCGGCGTCGGCACCGCCGTCTCCGCCCTGACCGCCGCCGTCCCGGCCGGCCCGGCGGACATACCGGACAGCCCCGGAGCGCTGTCCGGCGACGCGTGACGGACCGGCCGGCCGACCGACCGCCGACCGGCCGGGTGTCAGTGGCGCCCGGCAGACTCTTCATCAGCACGACGCAGGGGGACGAGGCATGACGACCGACATCTGGGCCTGGGTGCACGAGACCCACCGGCAGCTGGCCGACGCGGGTCAGCACCGCCTGGCCGAGGCCATCTACGCGCTGCCCGGCCACGCCAACGAGGGCCGCAACGACGAGCTCGACGCCGTCTTCCCGGAGGCGCTGGCCGCCGCCCGGGCGCTCGGCCTGCCCTGGGTCGAGGTCTACCTGCGGCACTGGCGGATGCAGAACCTGCTGAACAAGCGCCACCACGGCGAGCGGGCCCTGCCCGAGGTGGTCGACCTGCTGGAGTTCGCCCACCGCGAGGAGACGGCCGGCTGCCCGCAGTCCGTCTGCGTGGTGCAGGACTTCGCGATCTGCCACGCCCGGGTGGACGGACCGGGCTACGCCTCCGAGCGGCTCGCCGTGCTCGGCGAGACGCTGGAGCGGATCGAGCCCGCCCGCTCGTGCTTCGACTGCCTCTCGCGCGAGTACTCCGACGCGCTGGAGGACGACGGCCGCGGCGAGGAGGCCCTGGCCCACCTCGACGCCGCCGGCGCCCGGATGCTGGCGGCCGGCCAGCGGCTCTCGCTGGAGTACCACCACTCCCGGGTCGGCACCCTGCTCCGGCTCGGCCGGTGCGAGGAGGTCCTCGGCCTGCTCGACACCGCCGAGCGCGCCGAGCGCACCGCCGGGCGCTCCCTGGGCGAGAACGACCGGCTCTGGGGCGCCCTGCTGCGGGCCCGCGCGCTCGCCACGCTCGGCCGCACCGACGAGGCCCTCGCGCTGCTGCCCGCCCGCGACGACGCCGAGCGCCACGCCGACCTGCGCGAGCACTGGACCAGGACGGTCGAGCTGCTGACCGCCGCCGGCGCCTGGGAGAACGACGCCGAACTCGGGGCCGTCCTGGCCGGCTGGGTCGGCCACCTCGACGGCACCGGCGCCCACCGCCCGTGCGTCGACCTGCTCCTGGCGGCGGGTCGGCTCGCCGTCGCCCGCGGCGCCCGGACGGTGGCCCGCACGCTCGCCGCGACGGGCGAGCGCAAGCTCACCGATCTGCGCCGCACCGACGGCGTGGCCGCGCAGGTGGCCGGGCTGCGGGCCGCCGCCGAGGCGCTGCCGGAGCCCGAGCTGCCCGTCCCGCCGGGGGAGCTGACGGCACACCTCGCCGAGACGGGCGTGCCCCACGAGACCGGCGCCGACCTGCTCTCCGTCGCCCTGGACCGGTACCGGGGTGAGCAGGCCGGCGCCACCGCCCTCGCGGCCGAACTGGCCGCCGTGCTCGGTCGGCTCGGCCACGCCCGGGCCGCCGCCGACCTGCTGTGGGAGCGGCTGGACGCCGACCCGGCCGACGCCGTCCTGCCCGGCCTGCTCGGCGCCGTACTGATCGACGCCGGGGACGGCGAGGGCGTGCGCCGCCTCGCCGACCGGCTGGCCGCGACCAGCCCGGCCGACGGGCACTGGGTGCGCGCCCGCTGGGCCGCCGCCGAGGCCCGCTGGGCCGAGGTGGTCGAGCACTGCGCGGCGATCCTGGCCGAGCACCCGGACCGGATCAACACCCGCCGCCTCGCCGCCGGCGCCGCCACCGAACTGGGCGACCACGCGACCGCGCAGCGGCTGTACGAGGAGCTCCTGGAGCACGCGCTGCCGGTCGAGGGCACTCCCGAGGAGGAGCTGCACCGCACCGTCCAGCAGCCCGACCTCTGGCACCTGATCACCGCGGCCACCGCCAACCGGGACTGGGCCGCCGTCCGCTCCACCGGCGCACTGCTCGGCATCGACTTCGACGAGCCCGAGGGCCCGGTGGAGGAGGAGTGGCAGCTGGTCACCGTCCGCACCACCCGGACCAACGGCTCCACCGCCGACCTCCCCGCCCTGCGCACCGGCCCGGCCACCGCCCGGGTCCTCCCGGTCCTCGGCGACGACCTGACGCTCAACCACGGCGACGTCGTCGTCTTCGCCCCGGCCCTGCTGGAGCCCCCGCCGGGGGACGAGGCCCCCGAGGCCGAGCGGGTGCGGTGGCGGCCGGCGTTCGAGATGCTGACGCTGCTCGACCCGGCGGGGTACACGACCTACTGGATCGACGGCGGCTGGCCCGGCGACGAGGCCTGGCACGCCCTGCGGGACGGCCTGGGCGAGGCCGGCTACGCGGTGTGGGCGTACAGCGGGGAGCAGTACAGCATCACCGACCCGGCCGAGGAGGACGGCATGCTGCCCGGCGTCTACGCGGCCCTCGGCGTGCCGCCGACGGCCTCCGCCGCCGAGGCCGACGCCCTGCTCCACCGCCTCACCGCCGCCTGGCCCCACCCCCTGGCCTGGCCCGCCCTGGCCGAGGCGGCGGGCGCCGACGTGGCCCACCACGAGGACATCGTCGAACGCTACGGCCTCTGACCGGCCCCCGAAGCCCCGGGGAACCTTCTCCACCCGGATCGAGTCTTGGTCATTGCTTTACCATTCCATTGCCAAGACTCGATCCCCAGGAGAGCCCCCGTGACCAGCATCGCCCTCGGCCCGTCCTGGCTCGATCCGACCAGCCTGATCTCCGCCTTCGGCCTCATCGGCATCCTCGTCATCGTCTTCGCCGAGTCCGGCCTGCTGATCGGCTTCTTCCTGCCGGGCGACTCCCTGCTGTTCACCACCGGCCTGCTGGTGGCCGGCGGCACCTACCTGCACCAGCCGCTCTGGCTGGTCTGCGCCCTGATCGTGGCCGCCGCCGTCGCGGGGGACCAGGTCGGCTACCTGTTCGGCCGCAAGGTGGGGCCGGGCCTGTTCCGCCGCCCCGACTCCCGGCTGTTCAAGCAGGAGAACGTCGAGAAGGCCGCCGCCTTCTTCGACCGGCACGGCCCCAAGGCGATCGTGCTGGCCCGCTTCGTGCCCATCGTCCGCACCTTCACCCCGATCGTGGCCGGGGTGAGCAGGATGAACTACCGCACGTTCGTGGTCTTCAACGTGGTCGGCGGCGTGCTCTGGGGCGCCGGTGTCACCGTCCTCGGGTACTTCCTCGGCCGGATCCCCTTCGTCCGGGACAACATCGAGGCGATCCTGGTCGGGATCGTGCTGCTCTCGGTGATCCCGGTGGCGGTCGAACTGCTCCGGGCCCGCCGTTCCGGAGCGTCCGCCGGCACCGGCCACCGCGCCGGGTAGGAGCCTGCCGCGCAGGTCACCCGCCGCGACGTACATGTGCGTCCAGCTGTTCGATCAGGCAAGGTGTAACCGGAGATCGATCGGTGGCCCGGTGCCACCAGGGGTGGCGAGGAGCGGAAGTGCCGAAGCGGGGCCGACCGGGCGGGGGCAAGCGGGCGAGGGGAGGCCGGGCGGCCCGCCAGGCGCGGCGCACGCCGCCGGTCCAGCCGGTCCACCCCTCCGACGCGCCGCCCACCGAGGGCCTGCTCGGCCACCCGGCCCCGGTCGTCGAGCCGACCACCGTCGTGCCGCTCGTCCCGCCCGTCCCCGAGACCAGGGGCCTGCTGACCCCGGAGCCCGTGGCTCCGCAGCCGCAGCTCTCGCCGTCACTGGCCCTGCCCTCGCGGTCGTCCGCCGCCCGGCAGGAGGACACGACCCCGGACGCCGGGTCGACCACCTCGACCGCCTCGACCACCTCGACCACCTCGACGTCCTCGACGTCCTCGACGTCCTCGACGTCCTCGACCGCCTCCGCCCCGGCCGAAGCGCGCCCGCGCCGCCGCTCGGTCGCCGAGGATACCCTGACGCCCGAGGAGTGGCGGGCCGCCGGCTACACCCCGCCCACCGGCATCCCCGTCCCGGAGCTGACCCCCGGCGCGCCCGGCGAGGCGCCCTGGCCGGACCGGATGCGCACGCTCCTGCGCACCCCGATGTCCGAGCGCCCCGCCTTCGAGCGGACGGCCCGTGAGCTGCACCCCTCGGCGGCCCGGAACGTCCCCCGCATCCTCGACCTGACGCTGCGCATCGGCGAGCTGCTGCTGGCGAGCGGCGAGGCCGCCGAGGACGTCGAGGCGGCGATGCTCGGCATCGCGCACGCCTACCGGCTGGACCACTGCGAGCCGCAGGTGACCTTCACCCTGATCGGCATCTCGCACCAGCCCTCGCTGGTCGAGCCGCCGATCACCGCGGACCGCGTGGTGCGCCGCCGCACCTCCGACTACACCCGGCTGAACGCGGTGTACGAGCTGGTCGCGGACATCACGGCGGAGCAGGTGACGGTCAACGACGCCTACCGCCGGCTCGCCGAGATCCGGCGCAACCGGCACCCGTACCCGGCCTGGCTGCTCGCCCTGACCACCGGTCTGCTGGCCGGCGCGGCGACGTTCCTGGTCGGCGGGCGGGTCGACGACAAGGGGTGGCTGGTCTTCGCGAGCGCGTTCATCGCGGCCGTGCTCGGCGACCGGCTGGCCTCCGGGCTGGCCCGGCGCCGGCTGCCGGAGTTCTACCAGTTCGTCGCCGCGGCGATGCCGGCCGCCGCCTCCGGGATCATCCTGTCCTTTAACGACTGGGGCCTGCGCGGCTCGGTCGTGATCACCGGCGGCCTGTTCGCGCTGCTGCCCGGGCGGGCGCTGGTCGCCGCCGTCCAGGACGGCCTGACCGGCTTCTACATCACCGCCGCCGCCCGCCTCCTCGAAGTGATCTACCTGGTCGCGGGCATCGTGATCGGCGTGATGCTGATCCTCTACCTGGGCGTCGGCTTCGAGGCGAGGCTGCGGCCGGACGAGAGCCTGGTGGGGATCAGCTACCCGCCGGTCCAGATGGTGGCGGCGCTCGTGCTGACCCTCGCGTTCGCGATGCTGCTGCAGACCGACCGCCGCACCCTCGCCCTCGTGACGGTGAACAGCGGCATCGGCTGGGCGAGCTACGGCGTGCTGGTCTACAACGGCGGCGTCTCCCCGATAGTGGCCACCGGCGTCGCGGCCGGTCTGGTGGGTCTCTTCGGCCAGCTGATGGCGCGTTACCGCAGCGGCTCGGCGCTGCCGTACGTGACGGCGGCGATCGGCCCGCTGATGCCGGGTTCGGCGCTCTACCTCGGGATGCTGGCCTTCGCCCAGGGGCACTCCAGCGCCGGGCTGGTGTCGATCACCCGGGCCGCCGCGATCGCGATGGCGCTGGCCATCGGGGTCAACCTCGGTGGCGAGATCGCCCGGCTGTTCATGAAGCTGCCCGTCGGCGCCGAGCGTCCCTCGCTGTACCCGGTCGTGCCCCGCCGGGCCGCCAAGCGCACCCGGGGCTTCTGACCGGCCGTTGGACGGGGTGTTGGGCCGGAGTCGGGCTCCGGGCCACGTCACGGCGGGCAGGACGCAGGACCAGGAACGAAGGTAAGACCCATGACGACACTGCTGGACAGCTACCGCGAGCACATCGTCGCCGCGCACAAACAACCGCTGTTCCTGCTGCTGGTCGGGTTCATCACCTCCTTCGTGTTCATCCGGTTCAGCGTGCGGATGATCCGCGCCCAGGTCAGGTGGTGGCCCGGCAACGTCACGCCCGGCGGCCTGCACATCCACCACATGGTGTTCGGCCTGGGCTTTCTGCTGGTCGGGGGGATCGGGGTGTTCGCCACCTACGGCGGTCACCCGTGGATCGACGTGTTCGGGCTGCTCTTCGGCATCGGCTGCGGTCTGGTGCTGGACGAGTTCGCGCTGATCCTGCACCTGGACGACGTGTACTGGGGGGAGCAGGGCCGCAAGTCGGTGGACGCGGTGATCTTCGGGATCCTGTTCACCGCCCTGCTGCTGGTCGGCTACGTGCCGCTCGGCGTGGTGCCCGGTCAGGAGACCAGGTGGGGGCTGATCACGGTGATCTCGGTCAACGCCCTGGCCTCGGTGATCACGCTGATCAAGGGCAAGCTGTGGACCGGCCTGCTCGGCATCATGGTCCCCGGCCTCTCCTGGATCGGCGCGATCCGGCTGGCCCGGCCGAGCAGCCCGTGGGCCCGCTGGCGGTACGCCACGCGCCCCCGCCGCAGGGCGCGGGCGCTCCGGCGCGAGCGACTCCTCCACCGGCGCGCGGACCGGGCCCGCACCTGGCTCTTCGACCTGATCGCCGGCGCGCCGGACAAGGTCCCCGCCAACCACCCCGCCGCCCACCGGGTGGCCGAGCGGATGGCCGCCCGGGCCACCGCCCACCTGGACGCCCACGCCGCCCGGGCGCTGGCCCGGCGGTCGG